>DAHWNE010000272.1 GCA_027340195.1 Acetobacteraceae bacterium
CCCAGCGCCTGGGCTACGCCGAGGCCGACCCGTCCTTCGACATCGACGGCGTCGATGCCGCGCATAAGCTGGCGATCCTGGCCGCGCTGGCGTTCGGCCGGCCGGTGGCGTTCGAGGCGGTGCATGTCGAGGGCATCCGCCGCGTCTCCGCGCTGGATATCGCACTGGCCGGGGAGCTCGGCTACCGGATCAAGCTGCTGGGGATCGCGCGCGCCTCCGCGGCCGGGGTTTCGGCGCGGGTGCATCCCTGCCTGCTGGCGCGCACGGCGCCGCTGGCGCGGGTGGACGGGGTGTTCAACGCGGTGGTGATCGAGGGCGATACGGTCGGGCGGGTGATGCTGGAAGGCCGCGGCGCCGGCGCGGGTCCCACCGCCTCGGCGGTGGTGGCCGACCTGATCGATCTCGCGCGCGGGCGGGCGACGCCGGTCTGGGGCGGGGCGCTGGCGGAGGCGCCGTCGGTGCCGATGACGGAACATACCGGCTGCTACTATCTGCGGCTGATGGTGGTCGATCGGCCGGGGGTGATCGCCGATGTCACGGCGGTGCTGCGCGATCACGGGGTGTCGCTGGAAAGCATGTTGCAGCGCGGGCGGGCGCCGGGCGAGGCGGTGCCGGTGGTGCTGGTGACGCACGAGACGCGCGAGGCGGCGATGACGGCGGCGCTGGCGCGCATCGCCGCGCTGGGGGCGGTGCTGGAGGCGCCGAGCCTGCTGCGGATCGAGCCGGGCTGACAGCGCGGCCGGGGCGTGCAAGGGTCCCGTCAAAGGGATGGAGACCAAGATGACCCAGCCGCAAGCCCTGTCGGGCATCCGTGTCATCGACATGACGCACAACCAGGCGGGTCCCGCCTGCACGCAGATCCTGGCGTTTCTGGGCGCCGAGGTCATCAAGCTCGAGGACCCGCGCGGCGGCGACATCGCCCGGCGCAACATGGCCGACCGCGACGGCGACAGCCTGTTCTTCCTGGTGCTGAACGCCAACAAGCAGAGCCTGACGCTTAACCTGAAGACCGAGGCGGGCAAGGAGATGTTCCGCCGGGTGATCGACCGGGCCGACGTGCTGGTGGAGAATTTCGGCCCCGGCGCGCTGGACCGGCTCGGCCTGGGATGGGAGGCGCTGCGGGCGCGCAACGCGCGGCTGATCTACGCCACCATCAAGGGCTTCGGCACCTACGGCCCCTATGCCGATTTCAAGAGCTTCGAGCCGATCGCCCAGGCGATGGGCGGGGCGATGAGCGTGACCGGATTTCCCGACAATCCGCCCACCTACACCTGGCCCGCGATCGGCGATTCCGGGACCGGGATGCATATGGCGATCGGGATTCTGGCGGCCTTGCAGCAGCGCCATGCCACCGGGCGCGGGCAGCATGTCGAGGTCTCGATGCAGGATGCGGTGGTCAACCTGATCCGGGTCAGCCTGCGCGATCATCAGCGGCTGGGCCATCCGCCGCCGCGGACCGGTAACCAGCTGGGCCGCAACGTGCCCGGCACCACCTACCCTTGCGCGCCGGGGGGACCGAACGACTACATCTTCATCTTCGCCCAGCCGCAGATGTGGGAGGCGTTCGCGCGCGCGATCGGCCGGCCGGAGCTGATCGCCGATCCGCGCTTCGCCTCGGCCGAGGCGCGCTGGGAGAACCGCGCCGCGCTGGATGCGATCGTCGCCGAGTGGACCCGCGGGCGCGGCAAGCACGAGGCGCTGCGCATCCTGGGCGAGGCCGGGGTGCCGGCGGGGGCGACGCTGGATACCGGCGAGGTGCTGGCCGACCCGCATCTGCGCGCGCGCGAGATGATCGTCGATGTCGATTATCCGGGGCGCGGCGTCTATCAGACGGTCGGCTGCCCGATGAAACTGTCGGACAGCCCGGTGACGGTGACCCGCCCGCCGCTGTTGGGCGAGCACACGGACGCGCTGCTGGAACGTCTCTGCGGCGTCTCCGCGGAGGAGGCGGCGCGGTCGCGCGCGGCGGGCGCGATATAGCCCGTGGCGGGGGGAACAAGGTGAAGATCGCGATCCTCGACGACGTCTTCGACGCCATCCGCGCCCTGCCCTGCTTTCGCAAGCTGGAGGGGCACGACGTCACCATCTGGAACGATCATGTCCAGGACACCGACATCCTGGCCGAACGGCTGCGCGAGACGGAGGCGCTGGTGCTGATCCGCGAGCGCACGCGCATCGAGGCGGCGCTGATCGCGCGCCTGCCGAAGCTGCGCCTCATCAGCCAGCGCAGCGTCTATCCGCACATCGACATCGCGGCCTGCACGCGCGCGGGCGTGATCGTCTCCTCCGACATGCATGCCGGCACGCCCTCGCACGCGACGGTCGAGCTGACCTGGGCGCTGATCCTGGCCGCGGCGCGGCGGCTGCCGGAGCAGGTCGCCGCGGCCAAGGCGGGGCGCTGGCAATGGGGCATGGGACATACGCTGCGCGGGAAGCTGCTGGGCCTGCACGGCTATGGGCGGATCGCGACCGAGGTGGCGAAGGTGGGCCGCGCGTTCGGGCTGGAGACGCTGGTCTGGGCGCGGGAGGCATCGCGCGCCCGCGCGCTGGCCGAGGGCCACGCGGTCGCGGACAGCGCCGAGGACCTCTATGCCCGCGCCGATATCGTGACCTTGCACATGCGCCTGGTGCCGGCGACGCGCGGGATCGTGACGGCGGAGCTGCTGGCGCGGATGCGGCCCGAGGCGATGCTGGTGAACACCAGCCGCGCCGGGCTGATCGCGCCGGGGGCGCTGGAGGCGGCATTGCGCGTCGGACGGCCGGGCTTCGCGGCGGTGGATGTCTATGAGCAGGAACCGGCGGTGGACCATCCGCTGTTCGCGCTGCCGAACTGCCTCTGCACGCCGCATATCGGCTATGTGACGCGCGAGGAGTACGAGTTGCAGTTCTCCGACATCTTCGAGCAGATCGTGGCCTATGCCGCCGGGACGCCGATCAATGTGGTGAATCCCGAGGTGCTGGCGGGGCATTGAGGCCCGCGCATCGGCGCGGATCAACCCGTCGGACCACGGGGCCATTGCATCGTTGCGCTGGAGTCCGACCGCTCCGCTGCGTTATTCCATCTCTCGGAACTATGCCGCGCGCGCGATAGCCGAGAGAGCGGTGGTTCACACGCATGTGTTGTTCGGGGCATGGATTCTCGGATTCCCGCACATGATATGCGACCTCCAAAGTGGCCGCGCCTATCTACGGTCAACGAAGACGGAGTTCGCGCATGACTGTTCTGTTACCCGACGAACACCCGCCGGCCGCGGATGCGCCGCTCGATGGATCGCCTTCGTCATCATGCCAAGACATTACGAACACGTTATCGGTGAGCCCGCCCTTTGGTAGCGGCGCGGCGCCCTCGGCTTCCCCCCGCGTGGTGATGGCCTATCGGCTGCTGGTCGGGCTGTTGGGCGCGATCTGGCTGGCCAATGGGTGGTTCCAGTTCTCGGCCTGGGTCCTGCGCGCCGGTCCCGCGCATCCCGCACCGCTGCTGGACGTGCTGAACGGCGCGGCCGGTCTTGCGCCCGCCTGGCTCCGCCCCTGGTCGCTCCGGTTCGTCCATCTGGTGCACGCGATCGGTCCGCAAACCATGGCGATCGCGATGGTGGCGGTGGCGCTGCTGTTGGGGCTGGCGATGATCTTCCGTCGCGGCCTCGACGTCGCCGGCTGGGTCGGCCTCGCCTATAGCCTGTTCTGCTGGGTGGCGCTCTGCGCTCTCGGCTTTCCCTATACGGGGGGACAGACCGATCCCGGCGTGTTCCCCGCCTATGCGATCGCGTTCCTGTTCGTGCTGGCGGTGGCCCCGGTGATCGCGCCTTCCGGATCGGCGCGGGCCCGCCCGCGCAGCTGGGCCTGGCGGGCCGGGGCGATGCTGTTCGCCCTGCTCTGGGTTTTCGATGCCGTTCTAAAATGGTCTCCCTACTTCCTTGGCCATTTTCTCTCCCAGCTCACATCGGCGATCCAAGGTCAGCCGAGCTGGGTCGTCACCTATATCGGCTGGACCATCGCCGCGGTGCGGGCGATCGGGCCGACGCCGGTCGCGGTCACGGTCGCGGTGGCGGAAACCGCGCTGGCGTTCAGCCTGCTGTCCGGGGTGCTGGTCTCGCTCGCGATCCCGCTCGGGTTCCTCTACTCGCTCGCGGTGTGGACCACGGCCGAGGGATTCGGCGGCCCATACGGACCGGGCGGTACCGGGGTCCGCGGGGACGTGCTGGGCAACGTCCTGATCTACGCGCTGGTCTTTCTGTTCCTGGCCGCCGGGCGGCGGCGGGCGGGGCGCCGTTAGATATCAGATACGATGCCGGCCGGCCCGGCCATGATCGACCCTCACCGCCCGTGCTTTGCCCGCCAGGCGGCGAACGCGGTCAGACTGGCCGGGTCGGTCGCCGGATACAGCCCGACGATGCTGGCTCCGGCCTGCACGCGCTCGAGCACGAAATCCTCGTAGGCGGTCATTTCCACCGCCTCGGCGGCGATTTCCTCGACCAGATGGGCGGGGATCACGATCACGCCGTCGGCATCGCCGACGATCACGTCGCCCGGAAACACCGGCGCCTCGCCGCAGCCGATCGGCACATTGGCCTCGACCGCATGGTGCAGGGTCAGGTTGGTGGGGGCCGAGGGGCGCTGGTGATAGGCGGGGAAATCCAGCGCGGCGATCTCGGCGGCGTCGCGGAATCCGCCGTCGGTGACCACCCCCTCCGCCCCCCGCGCGCGCAGGCGGGAGACCAGGATGCCGCCGGCGGAGGCGGCGCGGGCGTCGCGGCGGCTGTCGATCACGAACACCGCGCCGGCGGGGCAATGCTCGATGGCATGGCGCTGCGGGTGGGTGGGGTCGCGGAAGACGTCCAGCCGGTCGAGGTCCTCCCGCGCGGGCATGTAGCGCAGGGTGACCGCCTCGCCGACCATGCTGCGCTTCGGGGGCGACAGCGGGCGGACGTCCTGGATCATCTGGCGGTAAAAGCCGCGCTTGAAGAGAGCGGTGGCCAGGGTGGCGGTGCTGACGCCGCGCAGGGCTTCGCGGGTGGTCGGGGAGAGGGGCATGATGGCTCCTTTCGCGCTGGCGCGACGGGGTTGAGGCTGCCTATATAGCACCAAGTGCTATGGGTCGCGGATGAAGGTCTTCATGGTGCCGCAGGTGGCGAGATGGATGCGCAAGGAACGTCTCCCCGAGGCGGTGCTGTGTCAGGCCGCCCGGGAGGTCGCCGCCGGCCGCCTTGGCGCCGGGGAGGCGGATCTGGGCGACCGGCTCTACAAGAAGCGCATCGCGCGCCCGGGCGGGGGCAAGCGCGGCGGTTATCGGGCGATCCTGGCCTGTCGGTATCCCGGGGATGCCCCGGAAACACAGCGGGTTCTGTTCGCTTATGCATGGGCGAAAAACGTCGCGTCCACGCTGACGCCGGACGGCCGGGCGGCGCTGGCCCGGGTTGCCGCCGCGTTCCTTGAGGCCACCGAGGCGCAGGTCTCGGCGCTGCTCGCCACAAAGGATGTTATCGAGGTGGACTGCCATGACGACATTGCGACCTGATCCCGCTCCTGCCGACTCCGGTACGGAAGCCGATATTCTGGCGACCGCGCACCGGCTGGGCCGGGCGCTGCACGGCGTCGGCGCGCTGGATGCGGCGGGCATGGCGGCGCTGGACCAGCTGTGTCTGCCGCCCCGGCCCGCGTATGACGGCGCCGAGGTCCGCCGCATCCGCGCCGCCACCGGCCTCAGCCAGCCGCTGTTCGCGCGGCTGCTCGGCGTGGCGAAGTCGGCCGTGGCGCAGTGGGAGCGCGGCGCCAAGCGCCCGTCGGGCCCGGCGCAACGCCTGCTGGAATTGCTGGACCCCGAACAACCGGAAAGCCCGGTCGTGCGGGTCAGGCGCGGCATCAAGACGGCCTGACCGCGGGCTTCGCAGCCGCCCATGAC
>DAHWNE010000287.1 GCA_027340195.1 Acetobacteraceae bacterium
TCGCTCTGGTATTTGGTGCGGATCGACACGCCGCGCGCCACCTTGGTGGGCGCCTCCGCGCCCGGGGTGCCCGGGGTCATCCTGGGGCGCAACCGGCACATCGCATGGACGTTCACCTCCACCGGGGCGGACGTGCAGGACGTTTTTATCGAAACCAAGGTCGGGCGCGACCGCTACGCCACCCCCGACGGGCCGCGGCGATTCACCTCCCGCATCGCGCGCATCGCCGTGCGCGGGCAGGAACCGGTGCGGCTGGTGATCCGGGCGACGCGCCACGGGCCGATCCTCAACCCGCTGCTGGGATTCCGCCGCCCCCTGCTGGCGGTGGAGATGGGGAACCTCGCGCCCGGGGATACCGCCGCCGCCGGGCTGTTCGCGTTGGACCGCGCGGACAGCGTCGCCGCGGCCGAAGCGGCGGCGACGAGGATCACCGCGCCGGTGCAGAATCTGCTGGTGGCGGGCCGGACGAATATCGGGATGTTCACCACCGGGAGGGTGCCGATCCGCGCCCATGGCGACGGCGCGGCGCCGGTGCCCGGGGCCTCCGGCCGATATGACTGGGTGGGCTGGGCGAGCGGCGTCGCGCTGCCGCATGTCGTGGATCCGCCATCGGGGGTGCTGGTCAACGCCAACAATCGCATCAGCCCGCGCGACGGCCCGGTGTTCCTGGGCCGCGACGCCTATGCGCCCTGGCGGGCGCGACGCATCCGTGCCCTGCTGGCCCGTCACAAGCGCGCCAGCTTGGCGGAGTTCCTGCACATGCAGACCGACCGGGTCAGCCTGTTCGCCCGCGCCCTGCTGGGGCCCTTGCGGGCGCTGCCACCGCCGCCCGGCCTGCCCGGTCGCGCCCTGCGGCTGCTGCGCGGCTGGAACGGCGCGATGCGCGCACGCTTGCCGCAGCCCCTGAGTTTCCATGCCTGGAGGGGGCGCTTCTACGCGCTGGTGATGGCGCGCAACCATGTCCCCGCGCGGGATGCCGGCTTCGTCGCCCCGTTCACCGAGTTCCTGCCCAGCCTGTTCACCCCCGCGGGCGCGCATTGGTGCGGCGGGGATTGCACCCCGTTGCTGAGGCGGGCGCTGATCCAATCCACCGCGGCCTTGGCAGCAAGATTCGGGCCGCATCCGCGCGCCTGGCGCTGGGGGGCGGCGCATCAGGCAGTCTTCGCGCACCCGTTCCTGAGCCGGCTGCCGCTGGTCGGACGGTTCTTCTCCTGGCGCATTGCGGTGCCGGGCAGCGCCACCACCATCGATGCCGCCGGCACCGTCCCCGGTCATTTCACCGCCGTCCACGGTCCGGAGTTCCGAGCGGTCTATGATCTGGCCGATCTGCGCCGAAGCCGGTTCATCATCGTTCCCGGCCAATCCGGCAATCCGCTGTCGCGCCACGCGGCCGACCTGTTGCGGCGCTGGCGGGACGGGCGCAGCTTCACCATCGGCCCGGTGCCGCGCCGGATCGCCGCCACCCTGCGCCTGGTTCCTGCCCCATGACCGACCTCGACGTCACCGCCCGCGATCTGCGCTTCCGCCTCAGCCGCGAGGGAGCAGGCCCGCCGCTGCTGTTGCTGCACGGCTGGCCGGAATTCCGCCTGACCTTCAGCCGCGTGATGAAGCTGCTGGCGGACCGCTTCACGCTGATCGCTCCGGATTTGCGGGGGTTCGGCGAGACCGACAAGCCCGATGCGGGTCCCTCGGCCGGCGCGGGTGCCGAGGTCCATGCCGCCGACATGCTGGCGCTGCTGGACGCTCTGGGCCTGGCGAAGGTGGGGGTGGTGGCGCATGACGTGGGTGCCTATGTGGCGCAGGCGATGGCGCGGGCGGCGCCCGGGCGCATTGCCGGGCTGTTCTTCTTCGACTGCCCCTATCCGGGGATTGGCGCGCGCTGGGCGGCGCCGGACCAGTTGCGCGAGATCTGGTATCAGTCGTTTCATCAGCTGCCTTGGGCGGCCGAGCTGGTCGGCGCGTCGCGCGCGAGCTGCGCGCGTTACATCGGCCATTTTCTACGCCATTGGTCGGGGCCGAATGCCGCCGCGTGGGACGGGTTGGCCGAGGCGTTCATCGACAATTTCATGCGACCAGGCAATCTGCAGGGCGGTTTCAACTGGTATATCAGCCAGAGCGCGGCGCGGCTGGCGATGATGCGAGGGGAGGCCGCTGCGCTGCCGGCGATCCCAGTGCCGGCCTGCGTGCGCTGGGGCACCGAGGATCCGGTGCTGCGCGTGGCCTGGGCGGACCGACTGGGCGAGACCTTCTCGGCGCTGGATTTCGCCCCGCTGACCGGGCTTGGACATTTCCCGCATGTGGAGGCGCCGGGGCGGGCGGCCGACGAGATCGGCGGGTTCTTCGCGCGGATCGGCTGGGCGGGGCAGGTTCTGACCGGATCGGGTTGAAGCGTGTCCCGCGCGACCCGTCCCCTTCTCACGCCGGCGGCAGAATCCCCGGCCGCCACGCGGCGTGATGCTCACGCATCACCGCGTCATCCGCCGGATCGACCTCCCGCAGCACGACGTCATACCCCCACAGATCGGCCAGGTGCTGCAACACCTGCGCCGTGTCGCGGTCTTCCAGCAGCACCCGGTTCAGCGCGCGGTGGTGCAGCACCAGGGTGCGGTCCCCGTCCAGATCCACGTCCACCACCTGGATGTCGGGCAGCGCCCAGGCGATGTCATACTGCCGCGCCAGCGCTCGCTGGATCTTGCGATAGCCGCGTTCGTCATGGATCGCCTGCACCGTCAGCTGCGGCTCTTCCGCATCGTCCAGCACATGGAACAGCCCGAACTGACGGATCAGCCGCGGCGACAGGAATTGCAGGATGAAGCTTTCGTCGCGATAATTGGCCCAAACGTCGCGCAGCACCGCCATCGGATCGCCCGAGCCGGCGATGGCCGGGAACCAGTTGCGGTCCTCGGCGGTGGGTTCGGTGCAGACGCGGGCGATGTCCTGCATCATCGCGAACCCGAGCGCGTAGGGGTTGAGACCGGAGTAGCGGGGATCGTCGAAATCGGGCTGGAAGACCACGTTGGTGTGGCTGCGTAGGAATTCGACCATCGCCCCGTCGGTGAGCAGGCCTTTCTCATGCAGGCGGTTCATGATCCGGTAGTGGACGTAGGTGGCGCAGCCCTCGTTCATCACCTTGGTCTGCGACTGCGGGTAGAAATACTGTGCGATCTGGCGGACGATGCGCAGGATCTCGCGCTGCCAGGGGGCCAGGCGGGGGGCGGTTTTCTCGAGGAAGTAGAGGATGTTCTCCTGCGGCAGTTGCAACAGCGCGCGCCGCCGGTCGCCGGCGGTGGCATCGCGCCCGGATTTGTCCCGGCCCGGCACGGTACGCCACAGGTCGTTGAACATCTGCTCTTCGTAGAGGCGCCTCTCGCGTTCGCGCCGTTCCTCGGCCTTGAGGTCGATCGCGCGCGGGCGGGGATAGCGATGCACGGCGTGGCTCATCAGCGCGTGGGCGGCATCCAGCAGACGCTCCACCGCGGCCTCACCGTGCTTTTCCTCGGCGCTCGCGATATAGCCCTTGGCGAACTCCAGGTAATCCAGGATGCCGTCGGCATCGGTCCATTGCCGGAACAGGTAGTTATTCTTGAAGAAATGGTTGTGGCCGAAGGCAGCATGCGCGATCACCAGCGCCTGCATCGTGGCGGTGTTCTCCTCCATGATATAGGAAATGCAGGGGTTGGAGTTGATGACGATTTCGTAGGCCAGGCCCTGCATCCCAGCGCGATAGAGATTCTCGTTGCGGGCGAAATGCTTGCCGAACGACCAGTGCTTGTAGAACAGCGGCATCCCGATCGAGGAATAGGCGTCCAGCATCTGCTCGGTGCCGATCACCTCGATCTGATTAGGATAGACCGACAGCCCGAGCTCATCCACGGCGATTCGTTCGATCGCGTCATGGGCGCGCTGGATGGTAGAGAATTCCCAATCGGCGCCTTCGAACAGCGGGCGGGTGGTGGTGGTGCTCATGCGGTTTCGGCTCCGGCGCGGGCATCCTTTGGGGCGAACAATTCGCGGAACACCGGATAGATCTCGCGCCGGTGATTGACCTTGCGCATCGCCATCGGCACGCCGCTACGCTGGATCTGCTGGTAGGTCTGCCAGAGGTCTGAGTCCCGGCGGATGAAGCCGGGCGGGAAATGATCCGATTCCCGGCCGACCTCGAGATAGGCGTAGTACTGGCACACCGGCAGGATGGCGTGGGTCAGCAGCTCCGCCGTGCGGTCGTTGTCGGAGGCGGTGTTGTCGCCGTCCGAGGCCTGCGCGGCATAGATGTTCCACGCATCGGGACTGTAGCGTTCCGCCACCACGCGGCGCATTTCCTCGAGCGCGGTGGAGACCACCGTGCCGCCGGTTTCGGGGGAGTTGAAGAAGGTGTCTTCGTCCACTTCCGCCGCCTGATGGGTATGGCGGATGAAGACCACCTCCACATGTTTGTACTTACGGCGCAGGAAGATGTAGAGCAGGACGTAGAACCGCTTCGCAAGATCCTTCATGTGCTCGGTCATCGAGCCGGAAACATCCATCAGGCAGAACATCACCGCCTGTGCCACCGGCTTCGGATGCGATTCGAAACGCCGATAGCGGACGTCCAGCGGATCGATATAGGGGATCAGCGAAAGGCGGCGAAGCTTGCGGTCGAGTTCCTCCTGCAGCGGTGGGCGACGTGGGTCGTTCTCGGCAAGCGCGGCGAGTTCTGCGCGGAGGGCTGCGATCTCGTCGGGCTTCGGCCGGCGCAGCGCGATCCGCCGCGAAAGGCCGTTGCGTACCGTGCGCAGCAGGGCGAGGTTGGCCGGCGAGCCGGAAACGGAATAGCCCGCGCGTTCCCAGCTCAGGCTTTCGGTATCCACCACCCGGCGCTTGGCCAGGTCGGGCAGCTCCAGATCCTCCAGAAACAGCTCCACGAACTCGTCGCGCGAGAGGGTGAAGCGGAAGTCGTCCTCGCCCTCCCCATCCGGGCTGCCCTCGTCGCCCGATCCCCCGCCGGAAGGCGGACGGGGGATGGTATCTCCGGCAACGTATTCCTTGTTGCCAGGCAGGACGAAGTCGCGGACGCCGCCCTGGCGGTCGCGATGGAAGCCGGGTTCGTGGATGCCCTGGGCGGGCAGCGAGACCTCGCCGCCCTGGTCGGCGTCCTTCAATCCGCGGCTGGTAGCGGTTTCGTGAACCGCCTTGCGAATCTGCTGCTTGGCACGGCGCATGAAGCGCTGCCGGTTGGCGAGACTCTTTCCCCCCGGGTTGAGACGGCGATCGACGATGTGCATGGATGATCCGTTCCCGCCGTGCCGTCAGCCG
>DAHWNE010000289.1 GCA_027340195.1 Acetobacteraceae bacterium
CGCGGGCGCGGCGGCGCAGAGCGCCAGAGCCGCGACGAGCCAGGCCGGAGGGAGCCGCTTCAGATCGAGCATCCGGTAAGCATAACCCGAAACGACGCTGGCGGGAATGCTCCTCCTTGCCCCCCCGTCGCCGGCCGGGGCAGGATGGGGCAAACGGATCCCGCTCCCGGCGATCCTCACCCGGAACGTCCCATGCCCGCCATCCATCCGCCGCCGCTGCAGTTCGGCAACCGTGCCTTCGTCGGCCTCGAAACCGCGGCCGGTCGCGCCGTCGTCATCGATTCCCCGCGTGAGTTCGACGCCTCGCTGGTGCCGATCGACATCGCCCGCGACGTGCTGATCCACGGCGCCTATATGGCCGAGGCGGTGGCGGTTTCGCTGCTGCGGCGCGGCCTGCGCGGGATCATCGGCGTCGATGCCGGGATCGGCCGCAACGAGGCCGGCATCGCCGGCCTGGCGGTGGCCGACCGCCACCTCGTGCCGGCCGCCGCGGTCAGCGTGTTCAGCTGCGACATGTGCGACGGGCGCTCGGTCTGGACCGAAGGCGTCATCAGCCGGGTGAACCGGGCCGCCGCCGCCCTCGGCGCGGCGCCGGGCCAGGGCGTGCCGGCGGCGGCGGAGGCGCTGCTGCGCGGCGCCGCGGGGGCGGCACGCGAGGTGGCCTCGCGCCTGCCGGAAGCGCCGCAGAAGCTCGCGGAAACCGCCGCCGGCGCGGTCTGGGGCTGCTGGAGCATGAGCCTGATCCGCGACCCGCATCCGCACGACGTGTTCTGCGTCGGCACCCCGGTGGACACCACCATGACGGTCTATATGTGGCGCCACGGCGTGCGGCCGGCCGGGGTGATCGGCAGCGACGGCGGCTTCGGCCGGCACGGCATGGCCGCCGCCGGGCTGGATATCCTCGACCGGATGGGGATCGCCTGCGCCGCCGTCTCGTTCCTGTCGGCGGACCTGGGCGACGGCGCCTCGATCCACGCGGACGGCGTCATCAGCCGCGCCAATCCGCGCGCCGCCGCCGCCGGGGTGACCCCCGGCATGACCGCGCGGGAGGCGGCGCGACGGCTGTTGGACGCGGGAGCGGCGGCATGATCGGCTTCACCCTCAACACCCGCCCGGTGACGGTGGATGCCGCGCCGGAAACCAGCCTGCTGCACGCGCTGCGCGGCCCGCTGGGCCTGCTCGCGACCCGTTTCGGCTGCGGCGCCGAGGCCTGCGGCGCCTGCATGGTGCTGCTGGACGGGGAGCCCACCAACAGCTGCACCTTGCCGCTCGCGCGCGTGGCCGGGCGACAGGTGGTGACGGTGGAGGGGCTCGGCACCCCGGAGGCCCCGCATCCGGTGCAGGCGGCGCTGCTGGAGTTGCAGGCCGGGCAGTGCGGCTACTGCCTCTCCGGCATCCAGATCGCCGCCGCGGCGCTGCTGGCGCGCAACCCGGCGCCGGAGCGGGCCGAGATCGCGGAAGCCCTGGCCGGCAATCTCTGCCGCTGCGGCGCCCATAACCGGATCCTGCACGCCATCGAGGCGGCCGGCGCGGCGATGCGGAGGGCGGCATGACCGTGCCCGTGCTGCCGCAAAGCCTGCGCGACAATCCGCGCCCGGCGCAGTGGATCGGCTTCGTCCCCGGCAAGCGGGTGCGGCTGGCGACCGGCAAGGTCGAGCTCGGCCAGGGGGTGCTGACCGCGCTGGCGCAGATCGCCGCCGAGGAGCTCGCGGTCGATCCGGCCCGCATCGACGTGGTCTCCGGCGAGACCGGGGTGACGCCGGAGGAGGGATTCACCGCCGGGTCGCAGTCGATCGAGGCCTCGGGCGGGGCGATCCGGCTGGTGGCCGCGGAGTTGCGGGCCCGGTTCCTCGCCGCGGCGGCGCTGCGGCTGAACTGCGCGCCGGCGGCGCTGGACATCGACGACGGCACCGTCCTTCAGGACGGGGCGGCGACGGCGCTGGATTACTGGTCGCTGGCAGGGGCGGTGGATTTCGAGGCGCCGGCGACCGGGACCGTCCCGCCGCGCGCGCCCGGGCAATTCCGCTATATCGGCCGCCCGCTGCCGCGGCGCGACCTGCCGGGGAAGCTGTTCGGCGGCGGGTTCATCCATGACCTGCGCCCCGAGCCGCTGCGCCACGCCCGCAGCCTGCACCGGCCGTGGCCGGGGGCGGCGCTGGGCCCGCTCGACGAGGCCGCGATCGCGCGGGCCGCCGGCGGGGCGGTGCGGCTGATCCGCCTCGGCGATTTTGCCGCCGTGCTGGCGGAGACCGAGGCGCTGGCCGACCGCGCGCTGGAGGCGGCCGAGGCGCGGGCGCGCTGGTCCGGCGGCACGCCGCGTCCGGCGGTGCCCTCCGAACCACTGGCGCTGCTCGGGGCCGAACATGCCGAGCGGGTGCTGGAGGTGCCGGCCGGCCGCGCCGATGCGGCCGCCTCGGTGGGGCGGGTGGGGGCGCGGTATCTGCGCGCCTGCCTCGCCCATGCCTCGATCGGACCCTCGGTGGCGCTGGCGCGGTGGGAAGACGGGCGGCTCGAGGTGCTGACCCATTCGCAAGGGGTGGGGATGCTGCGCCTGGCCCTGGCGCAGGCGCTGGGGATCGCCGCGGAGGCGGTCAGCGTGCAGCACCGCCCCGGCGCCGGCTGCTACGGCCATAACGGCGCCGACGACGTGGCGCTGGACGCGGCGCTGGTGGCCCGCGAGGCACCCGGGCACTGGGTGCGGGTGCAGTGGACCCGGGCGCAGGAGATGTCGGTGGTGCCGTTCGGCTCGCCGATGGTGGTGGATCTGGCGGCGGAGGTGGACGCGGCCGGGCGGCCGGTGTCGTGGGAGATGACGGTGACCAGCGGCACCCATGGCCAGCGGCCGGGGCACAACGGGCGGACCAACCTGCTGGCGGCCGAGGCGCTGCCGGGCGCCACGCCGACCCCGCCGGCGCCGGACGTGCCGGACGCGGCCGGGTTCGGCGGGCTGCGCAACGCCATCGCCCTCTATGACCTGCCGGCGCAGCGGATCACCCATCATCTGGTGGCGCGACCGCGGATGCGGACCTCCTCCATGCGGGGGCTGGGGGCGCATGGGAACGTGTTCGCGCTGGAGGGGTTCATCGACGAGCTCGCCCTGCGCGCCGGGGAGGACCCGCTGGCCTATCGGCTCTCGCTGCTGTCCGACCCGCGCGGGCGGCGGGTGCTGGAGACGGTGGCGGCGATGTCCGGCTGGGCCGGACGGCCCAGGGGCGGCGAGGGGGTGGGCTGGGGGATCGCTTTCAGCCGCTACAAGAACCGCGCCGCCTATGTGGCGCTGGTGGCCGAGATCGCGGTGGAGCAGGCGATCGCGCTGCGGCGGGTGTGGTGCGCGGTGGATGCCGGGCTGGTCATCAACCCCGACGGCGCGGCCAATCAGGTGGAGGGGGGCGTGATCCAGGCCGCCAGCTGGACGGTGGGCGAGGAGGTGCGGGTCGGGCCGGAGGGGGTGGAGACGGCGGGGTGGGAGCATTATCCGATCCTGCGCTTCGCCGAGGTGCCGGAGGTGGCGGTGCGGTTCGTCGGCGATGCCACCGATCCGCCGCTGGGGCTGGGCGAGGTGGCGCTGGGGCCGACGGCGGCGGCGATCGGCAACGCGCTGGCGGATGCGCTGGGGGTGCGGGTGCGGGAGATGCCGCTGTCGCGGGAGCGGATCGCGGCGGTGCTGCTGGGGTAGCGGTCTTGTTCTGATACAGTAACGTTTTGGACGTGCGTTTCCGCCCCGCGTCCGGCGGGGGCCTCACTCTCGGAACGAGTACGGAATCGGCAGCAACTCCGGCGGCTTGAGGCCGCCCCCCAGCCAGACCGGGCGCTTGTCGTGGTTGTGGCGCTTGTCGCGCGAGACCTCCCGCATCCGCTGCTGGAACGGGTGGTCGGGGAACATGCAGTATTTCCGCAGCACC
>DAHWNE010000301.1 GCA_027340195.1 Acetobacteraceae bacterium
GAACAGCCGGACCTGCACCACACCGAGCTTCTCCCCCCGCTCCCGCAGCGCGGCGGCGGTGGCGCGCGCGGTCTCGGCCGCGCTGCCCATCACCACCACCACGCGCTCGGCATCCGGCGGGCCGTCGTAGTCGAACAGCCGGTAGCACCGTCCGGTCAGCGCGCCGAGCCGGTCCATCGCCTTCTGTACATGGCCGGGCATCGCGGCCACGAACGGGTTCACCGTCTCGCGCGCCTGGAAGAACGTGTCCGGATTATGCGCGGTGCCGCGCACCACCGGATGCTCGGGATCGAGTGCGCGGGCACGGTGCGCGTGCACCAGATCGTCATCGATCATGGCGCGGATCTGCGCGTCGTCGAGCAAGTCCAGGGTGTTCACCTCGTGGGAGGTGCGGAACCCGTCGAAGAAATGCAGCAGCGGCACCCTCCCCGCCAGGGTCGCCGCCTGCGCGATCAGCGCCAGATCATGTGCCTCCTGCACCGAGGCCGAACAGAGCAGCGCGAAGCCGGCGGAGCGCACCGCCATCACATCGGAATGATCGCCGAAGATCGACAGCGCCTGGGTTGCGACCGAGCGTGCCGCGACATGGAACACCGTGGGTGTCAGCTCGCCCGCGATCTTGAACATGTTGGGCAGCATCAGCAGCAGCCCTTGCGAGGCGGTGAAGGTGGTGGTGAGCGCGCCGGCCTGCAACGCGCCATGCACGGCGCCGGCGGCTCCACCTTCGCTTTGCATCTCCTGCACCACCGGCACTTCGCCCCAGATGTTGGGAATACCGGCGGCGGCCCATTCGTCGGCCAGCTCGGCCATGGTGGACGAGGGCGTGATCGGGAAGATCGCGCAGACCTCGTTCACCCGATAGGCGACATGGGCGACCGCGGTGTTGCCATCCATGGTGGCGCTTGTGCCCATATCAGCCCTCCGCCGGTTCGGCGATCATGGTGATCGCGTGGCACGGGCATTGTTCGTAGCAGACCGCGCAGCCGGTGCATTTCGTGTAGTCATAGCGGTAGCGGTTGCCGGGACCGAGCTTCACGATCGCATCCTCCGGGCATGCGGCGTAGCAATTGTCGCACTCGAAACAGACCCCGCAGGACAGGCAACGCTGGGCTTCCCGGCGGGCCTCGGGCGGGGCGAGCCCGGCGGCGATCTCGGCGAACCCGATGCGGTCGGCGGGCGGGGTCTCGCGCTGCGCGGCAGGGTCGGCATCGCTGAACAAAGGCAGATGGAGCATGGCGAAGCGCGCAACCGGCGGCGGCTCCGGCTCCGACAGCGCCACGCCGCGCAGCCAGGCGTCGATATGGCGCGCCGCGCGCTTGCCGTGGCCCACCGCGACGGTAACGCTGCGCTGCGCCGGGACCATGTCGCCACCGGCGAAAATCCCCTCCGCCCCGGTCATCATGTCGGGCCCCACCGCCACCGTGCCATCGGGGCGCAACGCCACGCCCGGCACGCGACGCAGGAAGCCGCTGTCGCTGTCCTGGCCGAGCGCGAGCACCACCGCATCCGCGCTCAGGGTCTCGAACTCCCCGGTCGGCTGCGGGCGGCCGTCGGCGTCGATCGTCATGCGCTCGACCGTGAGCGCCTCGCCGTCGATCTGGCGGATGGTGGTGAGCCACTTGATCTTCACGCCCTCGGCCAGCGCGGCGTCGGCCTCGAACTCGTGTGCCGGCATATGCGCGCGGTCGCGGCGATAGACGATGACGGCCTCCGCCGCGCCCAGCCGGCGGGCGGTGCGGGCGGCGTCCATCGCGGTGTTGCCGCCGCCGTACACCACCACCCGGCGGCCGAGCTGCGGGCGTTCCCCGGCGCTCACCTCCCGCAGCAGGCTGACCGCGTCCAGTACCCGGGCGGCGTCGCGGGCGGGGATATCGACGTGATGGGAGAGCCCGGCCCCGATCGCCACGAACACGGCATCGAACCGCCCGGCCTCGCGGTCCGCCACCAGATCTTCCACCTTGCGGTTCAGCACGATGCGCACGCCGAAGGCCTCGATGCGCGCGATCTCGCGGGCGAGTTCGGCGCGCGGCAGCCGATAGGCGGGGATGCCGAAATGCAACATCCCGCCGGCGACCGGCCCGGCCTCGTGAATCTCCACCGCATGGCCCAGCCGGGTCAGGTGGTAGCCGCAGGAGAGGCCCGAGGGGCCGGCACCCACCACCAGCACCCGCCGCCCGGAAGGCGCCGCCGCCGGCGGGAAGCCCCAGCCGTGTTCGGCGGCGCAATCGCCGAGGTAGCGTTCCACCGCATGGATGCTGACCGCGGCGTCCAGTTCGTTGCGGTTGCACGCGGTTTCGCACGGGTGATAGCAAACACGGCCATGCGTCGCCGGCAGCGGGTTATCGGCAACCAGGCGCTCCCACGCGGCACGATCGTTGCCGGCCTGGGCCAGAGCAAGCCAGCCCTGGATGTCTTCTCCCGCCGGGCAGGCTTGAGAACAGGGCGGCAGCAGATCGAGATACACCGGCCGGCGCACCCGCACCGGGCCGGCGCCGGGTTCGGCGGTCAGATCCACCGCCGGAGCCAGATCGGGTCGTTTCATGGCAGGTCTTTCCCCGTCAGCGCCCGGTAGCGCGCGGCGACATCGGCGCGGGTGAGCCGCGCCGTGCCGACCCCGCTCACCGCCGCCGCCCCGGCGGCAAGGCCCCAGTCCAGCGCCTCCGCCGGCGTCGCGCCGCGCGCCAGGGCCAGCACCATGGCGGCCAGGAACGCATCGCCCGCGCCCACCGCGCTCCGCACCGGGCCGGCCAGCGCGGGGCGCCGCACCACCCCCTCCGCCGTGGCCAGCAACGCGCCGTCCGCGCCCAGGCTGACCGAGACCATCCGCGCCGCGCCGCCCTCCACCAGGGCGCGCGCCTCGGCCGCCTGGGCCGCCGGATCCGCCAGCGGACGACCCACCAAGGATTCCAGTTCGCCCAGGCTCGGCTTCAGCAGATCGATCCCGGCACCGAGGCTCGCGCGCAGCGCCGGCCCGGAGGTATCCAGCACGAAGCGCCGACCGCGCGCCGCCGCCGCCCGTGCCGCGATCGCATAGCCCTCCGCCGGCACGCCGGGCGGCAGGCTGCCGCTGGCGACCACGAACCCGCCTTCCGCCGCGTCCACCGCGGCCAGCGCGGCCCGCCATTCCGCTTCGGCGAGTTCCGGGCCGGCGGGCACGAAGCGGTATTCCGCGCCGCTGTCCATGGCCCGCACGCTGAAGGAGACGCGGGTACGCCCGGCGATCGGCACGGCGCGATACGCCACCCCGGCATCGTCCAGCAGCTCGGTCAGGAACCGCCCGGTGGCGCCGCCGGCCGCCAGCACCGCCAGCGCATCGCCGCCCAGCGCGTGGACCACGCGGGCGACGTTGATACCGCCGCCGCCGGGATCGACATGCTCCCCCGTGGTGCGGATTTTGTGCACCGGCCGCACCCAGGGCGCGGCGCCGGCCAGATCGATCGCCGGATTCAACGTGAGGGTGACGATGCGCGGCGCCACGTCAGCCTTCCGTCCCGCGGCGCTCTGCCTGGCGCACGATCTCGATGGTGCGCAGCAGACTGCCGGGGTTGACGCTGATCGAATCGATCCCGATCCCGGCCAGGAACGCCGCGATCTCCGGGTAATTGGCCGGCGCCTCGCCGCAGATGCCGATCTTGCGATGGTTGCGGTGCGCGCCGGCCACCGCCAGGCGCAGCATCTCCAGCATCCCGGGGTCGCGCTCGTCGAAATCGAACGCGACGATATCCGAGTCCCGGTCCACGCCCAGCGTGAGCTGGGTCAGATCGTTCGACCCGATGGAGAAACCGTCGAACACCGCGGCGAACGCGTCGGCCTGGATGACATTGTTCGGGATCTCGCACATCACGTAGATTTCCAGCCCGTCCTCACCGCGCCGGAGGCCGTGCTTCGCCATTTCGGCCAACACCGTCTCCGCCTCCGACACGCGACGGCAGAACGGGACCATCACCAGCAGGTTGGTCAGCCCCATCTCCTTGCGTACTCGCAGCAAGGCGGCGCATTCCAGCGCGAAGCCCTCGGCATAGGCGGGGTGTGCATAGCGGGCGGCGCCGCGGAAGCCCAGCATCGGGTTGGCCTCGCGCGGCTCGAACGCGGCGCCGCCGATCAGCGAAGCGTATTCGTTGGTCTTGAAGTCCGACAGCCGCACGATCACCGGGCGCGGATAGAACGCCGCGGCGATGGTGCCCACACCCTCGGCCAGGGTGCGCACGAAGAACTCCACCGGCGAGGCATCGGCCGTGGCACGCGCGGCGATGGCGGCACGGTCCGCGGCGTCGATCCGCTCCGGGTGGATCAGCGCCATCGGGTGGATGCCGATATGCTCGTTGATGATGAACTCCATCCGCGCCAGCCCGACGCCCGCGTTCGGCATCATCGCGCTGCGGAACGCGAGATCGGGGTTGCCGAGGTTCACCATGATCGCGGTCTTGGGCATCGCCAGGGTGCCGACATCGACCCGCGCCACCTCGAAGGGCAGCGTGCCGGGATAGACCACGCCCGCCTCGCCCCCGGCGCAGGAGACCGTGACCGCAGCGCCGGTCGCCAGCGCGGTGGTGGCGTTCCCCGCCCCCACCACCGCCGGCACGCCGAGTTCGCGCGCCACGATCGCGGCGTGGCAGGTGCGTCCGCCATGGTCGGTGACGATGGCGCCGGCCGTCTTCATCACCGGCTCCCAGTCCGGGCTGGTGGACGCCGCGACCAGCACCTCCCCGGGGCGGAACGCACCGAGGTCCCCGGTGCCGCGGATCACCCGCACGGTGCCGTTGGCGATCTTCTCCCCCACCGCGCGGCCGGTCACCAGCGGCTTCGCCTCGGCGCGCAGGCTGTAGGTTTCCAGCATCCCGCCGCGCCGGCGCGAGGCCACCGTCTCCGGCCGGGCCTGCACGATATACAGCTTGCCGTCCACCGCGTCCTTCGCCCACTCGATATCCATCGGTTCCGCATGGCCGACGCCGGCGGAATAATGATCCTCGATGCGGATCGCGGCTTCGGCCAAGCTCAGTACCTCGGCGTCGGTCAGGCAGAAGCGCGCCTGCCGCTCGGGCGGGGTCGGGATGTCGCGCGTGGTCGCCCCGGTATGGCCATCGGCGAGCACCATCGTCAGCTGCTTGCGACCCAGTTCGCGGCGCAGCACGGCGCGGTGGCCGGCGCGGAAGGTCGGCTTGTGGACGTGGAACTCGTCCGGATCCACCTTGCCTTGCACCACGTTCTCGCCGAGCCCGTAGGAGCCGGTGATGAACACCACGTCGCGGAACCCGGACTCGGTATCCAGCGTGAAGATCACGCCGCTGGCGGCGGCATCCGAGCGCACCATCTTCATCACGCCCACCGACAGCGCGACCTTGAAATGATCGAACCCGTTGTTGACGCGATAAACGATGCCGCGGTCGGTGAACAGGGAGGCGAAGCAGCGGCGGCAGGCTTCGAACAGATCCTCGGCGCCGGCGATGTTGAGGTAGCTCTCGTGCTGGCCGGCGAAGCTCGCCGTCGGCAGGTCCTCGGCGGTGGCGGAACTGCGCACCGCGACGGCCACGCCCGGCCCGTATTCGCGCTCCAGCGTCGCGTAGGCCTCTCCGATCGCTGCCCGTAGCCGCGCGGTGCCGGTGGCGGCGTACACCAGCGCGCGCGCGCCGGCCGCCGCGGTCGCCAGCGCGGCGACGTCGGTCACATCCAGCGGGTCGAGCAGCGCGCGCAGCCGAGGCCAGGCGTCAGCCTCGGTCAGTGCCTGACGATAGGCGCCGGCAGTGAGTGCGAACCCGTTTGGCACCAGCACACCGGCCGCGCCCAGTCGGCTGTACATCTCGCCCAACGAGGCGTTCTTACCGCCGACCTCGGCGACGTCTCCGATCCCGAGGGTGGAGAACCAACGCACCAACGCGGAGTCTGCGGACATCGAACGTCCTCCCTCAACCCAGGCAAAGGCTAACACGGTGGGGCCGGGCGACGTTGATCTGCGTCAACCACAAGCACCGACAGCGCCCCGCTCAACAGATCCGCGGCAGTTGTTCGCCGCTGGGCAGATCGAGCTCCCGACTTCCGCCGATCGTCTCGGCCAGCACGCGCCCGCGGCTGGAGGCGGCAACCACGCGGCCGACGATTGCCGCCGCCGCCCCGCCCGGTTGGTCGCGCAGGATCGTCAACGCCCGCGCCGCCTCCGCTTCCGGCACGAACGCCACCAGCCGCCCCTCGTTGGCCGCGTACCATGGATCGAGACCGAGCAGCTCGCAGGCTCCCTGTACCGCCTCGCTCACCGCCACCGCGCCGGCGTCCAGCCGCAACTCCACCCCGGCAGCCCTCGCGATTTCTACCAACGCCGCCGCCAACCCGCCGCGGGTGAGGTCGCGCAGGCAGTGCATGCTCACGCCGGCCGCGCGCAGCGCAGCGACCGTGGGGGCCAGGCAGGCCAGATCGCTGGCGACCGGGGGCTCGAACCCCAGCCCCTCGCGCGCGGCCATGATGGCGATGCCGTGCCGGCCGACGTCTCCGCTCAGCAGCACGACATCGCCCGGACACACGCACTGCGGGCCGACCGTCACGCCGGGCGGGATCAGCCCCACGCCGGCGGTATTGATGTAGATCCCGTCGCCCTTGCCCCGCTCGACCACCTTGGTATCGCCGGTGACCACCGCCACGCCGGCCGCGGTTGCCTCCCGCCCCATGGAGGCGGCGATCCGCCGCAGCCGCGCCAGCTCGAACCCCTCCTCCAGGATGAACCCGGCGCTGAGGTAGAGCGG
>DAHWNE010000337.1 GCA_027340195.1 Acetobacteraceae bacterium
GCCGGCCAGCGCGGCGGCGGTCAGGACCTCCCGGCGTTTCATGCCGGCTCCGTCAGGTGGCTGACCACCCGGGACGCGCGGGACAGGGTCCGGCTGACCGGGTATTTGTCGGCGATCTCCAGCAGCTTCGCGCGTTGCTCGGCGGTCAGCGCGCCGGTCAGGGTGATCTCGCGCTCGAACCGATCCCCGCCGCCGGCCTCGGCGACGTGGCGCAGGCCGACGCGAGTGGAGTCCAGCGGCCAGCCGTGGCGGGCGGCATACATCCGCAAGGTCATCGCGGTGCAGGCGCCGAGCCCGGCCAGCAGGTATTCATAGGGCGACATGCCGGTGTCGAGCCCGCCCACCCGCTCCGGCTCGTCGGCGGCGGCGACGTGGTGGCCGGCGAAGACGATCTGGCCATAGGGGCCGGCGCCGCTTTCGCGCACCACCACCTGAGGGTCGGGTTCCATGGGGCCTCCTTGGTCCTGGCGCGGGCCGGCGGACCGCGCAAGGGCATGTTGCGCGTCGCCGGCGGCGGATCAAGCTTGCCGGTGCCCGTGGCCATCCCCCGCGTCCCCGCATACCCTCCCGTCGTCCCAGCCGCCGGAGTCCCCCTTTCAATGGTTCCCGACCTCGCCCTCGCCGATTCCCTGTTCCACGGACTTGCCGAGCGCGGCTACGACGGCGTCGGCATCACCCGCGACGCCTACGGTCCCGGCGAACAGGCCGCGCATGATTTGGTGCGCGCCGCCGCCGAGGCCCTTCGGCTGGACATCGACATCGACCCCGCCGGCAATCTCTACATGACCCTGCCCGGGCGCGACCGCGCGCTGCCGCGGCTGATCCTGGGCAGCCATCTCGACAGCGTCATCCGCGGCGGCAATTTCGACGGCGCGGCGGGCGTGCTGGTCGGACTCGCGGTGGTGGGCGGGACGGTCGCCGCCGGGAATGTTCCCGGGCGCGATATCACCGTGCTGGCGGTGCGCGCCGAGGAGGCCGGCTCCTGGTTCCCCACCTCCTATCCCGGCAGCCACGCCGCGCTGGGGCGGCTGGACCCGGCGGCGCTGGCCCTGCGCCGGCCCGATACCGGGCGCACCCTGGCCGAGCACATGCGCGCGCTGGGGTTCGACCCCGCCTGGGTGGAAGCCGGCAACGCCCGGCTGACCCCAGCCAACACCGCCGCCTATGTCGAACTGCATATCGAGCAGGGGCCGGTGCTGGACAGCGCCGAAATCCCGGTCGGCATCGTCACCGGCATCCCCGGCGCGCGGCGGCTGCGGGAAGGGCGGGTGTTCGGCGCCTACAACCACTCCGGCGCCACCCCGCGCCGGTATCGCGCCGATGCCGCCATCGCCTTGGCCGAGCTGGCGTATCGGCTGGACGAGTTCTGGGCGCGGCTGGAAACCCGGGGCCACGCGCTGGTGGTCACGTTCTGCACCCTGGCGACCGCGCCCGAGGCCGGGTTCGGCAAGGTGGCCGGGGAAGCGGGCTTCCAACTGGACGTGCGCTCGGTCAACCCGGTCAGCGTCGATGCGCTGTTCGACGAGCTGCACCGGCTGGTTCCCGAAATCGCGGCGCGGCGCGGGGTGCGGTTCGACCTCGGGCCGGAGACCCGGGCCGCCGGGGCGGCGATGGACCCGGCGCTGCAAGCCGGGCTGGCGGCGGCGGCGCGTGACCTCGGCATCTCGCATCGGGTGATGCCCTCCGGCGGCGGGCATGATCCGGCCGCCTTCGTCGCCGCCGGCATCCCCGCCGCGATGCTGTTCGTGCGCAACCAGAACGGCAGCCACAACCCGCGGGAGGCGATGCGGATGGAGGATTTCGCCGACGCCTGCGCGGTGCTGAGCCGCTTCGCCGCCGGGTTCGCGGGGTGACGTCGTCGCGCGCCCGCTACCGCCTGCACGGCGACGCCTACGAGATCGGCAAGCGCGGGGCGGTACGCTTCGACTGGCGGGACCCGTATCACATCGCGGTGGGGCTGAGCTGGCCGCGCTTCCTGGTGCTGATGATCGGCCTCGATCTGGCGCTGAACGCGGGATTCGCCGCGCTCTACTGGGCGGTGCCGGGATGTGTTGCGAATGCGCGGCCCGGCTCGTTCGCCGATGCGTTCTTCTTCAGCCTGGAGACCCTGGCCACCGTCGGCTACGGGGTGATGGCGCCGGTGACGCTCTGGGGGCACGCGGTCGCCTCGGCCGAGATCCTGGCCGGCATGATGTTCACCGCGCTGGCGACCGGGCTCACCTTCGTGCGGTTCTCCCGCCCGCGGGCGAAGATTCTGTATGCCGACCAGGCGGTGGTGAGCCTGCATGAAGGCGTGCGCACGCTGATGCTGCGCATCGCCAACGGGCGCGACAGCCTGCTGGTGGACGGCGCCGCCCGACTCTACGCGCTGATCGCCGGGCGCACCCGCGAGGGCCAGTATTTCCGCCGCATCCACGAGCTGCCCCTGCTGCGCCCGCGGATCCCGATCTTCGGCCTGACCTGGACCCTGATGCATGTGCTGGACGCGGCGAGTCCGCTGGCCGGGATGGACCGGGAGGCGCTACGGCGGCGCGAGGTGCGGCTGTTCCTGGTCGTCACCGCCCGCGACCCGACCCTGGCGGCCGAAGTCCACGACATCCACGACTACGGAGCCGACGATGTGGCGTTCGGGATGCGCTACGCCGAGGCGGTGACGGTGGACCCGCTGGGCCGGCCGGTGGCCGATCTGCGGCTGGTGGGAACGCTGGAGCCGGAGTGAGGACAACCGGCGTCATGGCCGAGCGTTCCGGCCATGACGCCGGTTGGTCTGCGCGCCGGGTCGGCGGGCGGCGGCGCGCGAACCGGTATGAAGCCGCATAGGCAATCGCGCGCCGCCCCGCTACCCTGGGCGGGTCGGGCCGCCATCGGCCGCCTCGGGGGGAACGTGATGCCGCGCCGCGCCTGGCTGATCCTGACCGCGCTGCTGCTGGCGCGGGTGGGGTTCGGCTACGAGTACCAGTCGGTGCCCAGCCTCGGCCCGGCCCTGATCGCCCGGCTGCATCTGAGCTACGCCGGATTCGGCTCGCTGATCGGCGCCTATATGGTGACCGGCGCCTTCGTCGCCTTGCCGCTGGGGTTCGCCGGCCGCCGCTTCGGCGATCGCGCCGTGCTGGGCGGCGGCATGGCGCTGATGGCGCTGGGTCAGCTGGTCTGCGCGCTGGCGCCCGATGCGCGCGGCATCGCCCTGGGGCGGGCACTCTCCGGCTTCGGCGCGGTGGCGATGATGGTGCTGCAAAGCAAGGTCATCGCCGACTGGTTCACCGGGCGGCGCTTCATGCTGGCGATCAGCCTGTCCTCGGCGGCCTATCCGGTGGGCGTGGGGCTGGCGCAGCTGGTGTTGCCCGTGCTGGCGCGCCATGGCGGCTGGCCGATGGCGTTCGGGTCCGCCGCGGCCGAGGCGCTGATCGCGCTGGCGCTGTTCCTGCTGAGCTTCCGCCCCCACGCCGATGCCGCCGCGCCCGCCGTGGGGTTCGGCCTGCCCAGCGCGCGGGAGGCCGGGCTGTCCGCCTGTTCCGGGCTGATCTGGACCGCCTATACCGCTTGCTACGCCGCTTTCCTGTCCTACACCCCGGCGCTGATGGCCGGCCGCGGCGAGGGGCTGGCGCTGGTCGGGTTGGTGGTGGCGGTGGCCACCTGGGGCAATGTGCTGGCCACCCCGCTGGGGGGCGCGCTGGCCGGGCGAATCGGTGCGACCACGCTGCTGGCGGTGGGCACGGCGGCGATGATCCTGGGCGTGGCGCTGATGGGGGCGGCGGATCTGCCGCTGCTGAGCGGCGTGCTGGTGGGGCTGCCGGGGTCGCTGCACGCCGGTCTCATCATCGCCCTCGGCACCCTGTCGGCGCGGACCGAGAATCGCGCGGTGGGAATGGGGATCTTCTTCACCATCTATTACGGCGGCGGGGCGCTGGCCCCGGCGCTGTGCGGGATGGCGGCGGATGCCTATGGCGGGCTGCCGGGGGCGATGTTCGCGGGGGCTGCGATCGGCGCCCTGGCGATACCGGCCTTTCTGGCCCATCGCGCGCTGGGCGGGCGGCGGGTGCTGGCCGCCGAAGGGTAGAACCTATCCCAGCTTGCCGTGGCAATGCTTGTATTTGCGCCCCGAGCCGCAGGGACAGGGGGCGTTGCGCGGCGTCGCCCGCCAGGTGGAGGGATCGGCCGGATCGACCGGTTCCGCCCGCAGCGGCTGCGCCGTTGCCGTGGCCAGCGCCGCGGTCGGGGCGGCCAGGGTGGCCAGGTCGCCGCCGGCCTCCGCCAGCCCGCCGAAAGCGGAGCCCGGGTCGGGGTGCAGTTCGAGATACGACATCTCCTGCGGTTCCCCCCAGGTGAGGCCGCCCACCGTGTCCGGGTTGAAATCCACCCGCGCGAGTTCGCTGGTCACCCGTTCCTTGAGCTCGTCCAGCATCGCGTTGAACAGCGCGAAGGCTTCCGCCTTGTACTCGTTCAACGGATCCTTCTGCCCGTAGGCGCGCAGCCCGATGCCCTGGCGCAGATGATCGAGCGCGTAGAGATGCTCCTTCCAGACCGCGTCCAGGGTCTGGATCAGCTGGGCCTTCTCGACGAAGCGCATCCATTCCGGCCCCAGGTTGGCGGCCTTGGCGGCCATCATCTGGTCGGCCGCCTGCTCGATGCGCTCGCGCAGATGGACTTCGTCGATGCCCTCCTCGCGGCCCCATTCCTCCACCGGCAGGTCGAGGTTGAGCACGCGGCGGAGATCGGCCGCGAGCTCCGCGAGCTCCCATTGCTCGGCGAAGGCTTTTTCGGGTACCCGGCGCGCGACCAGGGCGCCGATGACTTCCGCGCGCATCGCCGTCACGATTTCCGAAACATCGTCGGCGCGCATGAACTCCTTGCGCTGGGCATAGACCTCCTTGCGCTGGTCGTTCATCACGTCGTCGTATTTCAGGACATTCTTGCGGGTGTCGAAATTGCGCGCCTCGACCTTCTTCTGCGCCTTCTCGAGCGCCTTGTTGATCCAGGGGTGGACGATCGCCTCGCGCTCGCGCAGGCCCAGCTTCTGCAGCATCCCGCCCATCCGGTCGGAGCCGAAGATGCGCATCAGATCGTCTTCCAGCGACAGGAAGAAGCGCGACCGCCCGGGATCGCCCTGCCGGCCGGAGCGGCCGCGCAGCTGGTTGTCGATGCGCCGGCTCTCGTGGCGTTCCGTGCCCAGCACGAACAGCCCGCCGGCGGCCTTCACTTTCTCATGGGCGGCGGCGATCTCGGCGCGGATCTCGGTCTCGCGCCGGGCCCGTTCGTCCGGGTCGTCGATTCCGGCCAGCGCCTTCTTCAGCCGTGCTTCCAGATTGCCGCCGAGTTTGATGTCGGTGCCGCGGCCGGCCATGTTGGTGGCGATGGTCACCGCCCCGGGCGCGCCGGCATCGGCCACGATCTCGGCTTCCTGCTCGTGGAAGCGGGCGTTCAGCACCGCGTGGGGGATCTTCTTCTTCTTCAGGATCTCGGACAGCAGCTCGGATTTCTCGATCGAGACGGTGCCGACCAGGGTCGGCTGGCCGGTCTTGCGGGTCTCGTCGATCAGCGCCGCGACCGCCTCGTATTTCTCGGCCGCGGTGCGATAGACCTCGTCGTCCTCGTCCTTGCGGGTGACGGGGACGTTGGTCGGGATCTCGACCACGTCGAGCTTGTAGATCTCGGCGAACTCGTCGGCCTCGGTCGAGGCGGTGCCGGTCATGCCGGCGAGCTTGGGATAGAGGCGGAAGTAGTTCTGGAAGGTGATGGAGGCGAGGGTCTGGTTCTCCGCCTGCACCTCCACCCCTTCCTTGGCTTCCAGCGCCTGGTGCAGCCCGTCCGAATAGCGGCGGCCTTCCATCATGCGGCCGGTGAACTCGTCGATGATGATGACCTTGTCCTGGCGGACCATGTAATCCACGTCGCGGGCGAACAGCGTGTGCGCGCGCAGGGATTGCTGGACGTGGTGCACCACCGAGACGTTGAAGATGTCGTAGAGATTGCCCTCGGTGATGATGCCGGCCTCGCGCAACATCGCCTCGATCGTCTCCGATCCCGACTCGGTCAGCGAGACGGTGCGGAACTTCTCGTCCTTCTCATACGTCGATTCGTCCTTCACCAGCTCGCGGACCACGGCATCGACCTGGCGGTACAGCTCGGAGCTGTCTTCGGCCGGACCCGAGATGATGAGCGGCGTGCGCGCCTCGTCGATCAGGATCGAGTCCACCTCATCGACGATGGCGTAGGCGAAATCGCGCTGCACCATCTCCTCGAGGTGGTACTTCATGTTGTCGCGCAGGTAGTCGAAGCCGAACTCGTTGTTGGTGCCGTAGGTGCTGTCGGCGGCGTAGGCGGCGCGGCGGGCCTCGTCGTCCATGCCGTGGACGATGATGCCGACGCTCATGCCGAGGAAGCGGTAAATCTGTGCCATCCATTCGGCGTCGCGCCGGGCCAGGTAGTCGTTCACCGTCACCACATGGACGCCCTTGCCGGCGAGCGCGTTCAGATAGACCGGCAGGGTGGCGACCAGGGTCTTGCCCTCGCCGGTTTTCATCTCGGCGATCTTGCCGTCGTGCAGCACCATGCCGCCGATCAGCTGGACGTCGAAATGGCGCTGGCCGAGGGTGCGGCGCGCGGCTTCCCGCACCACCGCGAAGGCCTCGGGCAACAGGTCGTCGAGGGTGGCGCCGGCGGCCAGCCGCTCCCGGAAGGCCACCGTCTTGCCCGCCAGCGCCGCGTCGTCGAGGGCGGCGATTTCGGGTTCCAGCGCGTTGATCCGCGGCACGCGGCGCTGATAGGCTTTCAGCGCGCGGTCGTTCGAGGTGCCGAAGACGGCGCGGGCGAGGGCGGCGAGCATGAGGACCTTCCGGACGGGCGCGGGCTTGAGATAGGGTCCGCCGCCCCCCCGGTCAACGCGGGCGGGCCGCCGCCGTGGCCCGCACCCGGCGCATTTCCCAGCCTTGCCAGGCCAGCAGGATCGGCACGCCCAGGGTGAGGTCGCGAGCCCGGCGCAGCAGGGAGACGGACAGCGAGACATCGACCGGCAGGCCGAAGATGGCCCCGAGCCCGGCGTAGCTCGCCTCCTGCACCCCGATCCCGGCCGGGACCAGGAAGGTGGCCGCCGAGATCGCCGACAGCAGCGCCTCGATCGCCAGCGCCACCTCGAATGGGACCCGCACG
>DAHWNE010000395.1 GCA_027340195.1 Acetobacteraceae bacterium
GACGGCCTCCGCCCAGTCGGCAGGAGGACCTGTCCATGCGCTGCCATGGGTCGCGGGCGCGGCCATTCTGCTGCTGGCCGTAGGCCTTGGATTTCTGTGGCAGCGCCAGATCCGCGGCGAAGCCACGGTGGCACGGTTGCAGGCGCGTCTCAACGCGCTTCAGTCCCGCCCTGGGCCACCCGCTGCAACCGTCGCGTCTGTCGCGTCCCTGGCGCGCCGGGTTGCCGCTCTGGCCGCGCGCGTCGGGATCGCCGCCCCGCCCGAAGGCGCGGCATCGGCCAACGGCGTACCCGGACCGCAGATCGCGGCCCTGTCCCCCCAGGATGCCGCGGCCCTGGCGCAGGTCGCCCGGCTCCACGCCACCGTCACGAATCAGGCCCGCGATCTTTCCCTGCTCGAGCAACGTCTCTCCGCGCTCCATGACCGGGTCGCCGCGCTGACCGCCGAGCGCGCCGCCGGCACCACCGCGACTACCACCGATCTGGCGGCGCTGCACCGCGCCCTCATCGCGGAGACGACGGCGCGGGCGGCCCTCGCCGCGAAATTGCGCGCCGTCGCGACCCAGGCCGACCAGACGGCCCGGCTCGCCCGCCTCGACGCTGCCCGATCCGCCCTCGCCGCCGGCATGCCGCTCGGCCCGATTCCCGGCGCGCCGCCGGCGCTCGCCCGCTTCGCCAACACGGCGCCCCCCACCGAGGCCGAGCTGCGCCTTGCGTTCACCGCCGCGGCACGTGCCGCCCGCGCGGCCAGCCGTCCTTCCGCCGCCGGAAAACCCTGGTTCGAGCAGCTGTGGATCCACGCGGTCAGTCTCGTCACCGTGCGCCGCGGTGACCGGGTCCTCCTCGGCAACCCAGCCGCCGGACCGCTCGCCGCGGCGCGGATTCGGCTCGATGCCGGAGATCTGGCAGGCGCGCTCGCCGCCCTCGCGCCCCTGGACCCTCCCGCGGCCAAGGCCATGGCGGGATGGCGGGCCCAGGCCCAGGCCGTGCTCGCGGCCCGTGCCGCGCTCGATGCCATGGGGCAGGGCGGCTGATGCGCCGGGTCCTGCGGGTCCTCATCGTTGCGGCGTTGGTGCTCGGCGCGGCTTGGTATGTCGCCGGACTGCCCGGCACGGTCACCGTGCGGTTGGATGGGCTGACCATCGCCGCGCCCACGGCCCTCGCTGCCCTGGCGGCTGCAATCCTTTTCGTGCTGCTGCATTTTCTGGTGCGCGGCCTGACCTTCCTGCTGCGGCTGCCCCGGCATCTGCGCCGGTGGCGAGACGCTCGGCACCGGCGCCTCGGCGATCAGGCCGCGACGCGGGCCATGGTCGCGCTGGCCGCCGGCGATGCCGACGAAGCTCGCCATCACGCCAACCGCGCCCGCCGCCTGCTCGGCGATACCGCGCATAGCCTGTTGCTGACTGCCCAGGCCGCGCGCCTCGCCGGCCGCCATGACGAGTCCGAAGCCGCGCTTCGCGCCCTCACCGCCCGTCCGGAGACAGCCTTCATCGGCTTTCGCGGCCTGCTGCGCCGCGCCGTCGAGGCTGGTGCCTGGGAGGAAGCCGCGGCTCTCGCGCAGCACGCCGAGGCCGCTCACCCCGGCGCCACCTGGCTGCGTGGTGAGCGAACCCGCCTCGCCCTGCGCGGCGCCCGGTGGGAGGAAGCGCTGGCCCTCGCCGACGCGGAGGCCCCGAAGGCCGCGCTTGGCGTCGGTGCCGCCGAGGCTGCCACCGATCCCGCGCGCGCGCGCCAGCTGGCGCGGCGGGCCTGGCGGGAGGACCCTGCGCTGGCCCCGGCGGCGCTGGCCTTCGCGACCCGCCTGCGGGCCGCAGGCCGGGAACGCCGCGCCCAGGCGGTGATCCGTCGCAGTTGGAACCTCGCGCCGCACCCGGACTTGGCCGCATTCGCGCTGGCCCCGCTGACCGATAAGCTGGCCCGTCTGCAAGCCGCGCAAGCCCTGGTCGCCGATCGGCCGGATCAGGCGGAAGCGCATCTGCTGCTGGCCGGGCTTGCGCTCGAGGCTGGCCTGACCGGAGAGGCGCGCCGCCATGCCGAAGCGGCGCGCGAGCAGGGCATCAACCAGCCGCGCCTGTGGCTGCTCCTGGCTCGGATCGCCGAGGCGGAGGGTGCCAACCCCGACGTCGCCAGAGAGGCGCTGCGCCGCGCCGCCACGGCCGACCCGGATCCCGCTTGGCACTGTGCCGCGTGCCACGCACGGGCCGAGCACTGGGCCCCGGCCTGCCCGGTTTGCCATGCTCCGGGCACGCTACGCTGGTTGTCGGCGGCTCCGATCCCCTCGGCTGTCGTCGGCCCGATGGCGCCGTCCTGATCCGCTCCCTACGCGCCTAGCCGGCCCAGCAACCGGATATGCGCGCGAGTGCCATGGTGAAAGCAGCGCTCTTCGAACTTCTCATTCGGACTGTGGACCTGATCGTCGTCGAGCCCGAACCCCCTCAACAGGCTGTCGATGCCAAGGATGCGGCGGAGCGAGGACACCACCGGGATCGACCCTCCGCTGCCCACCAGCAGCGCCGGACGCCCATATTCCGCGCTCAGAACCTCGCGGGCCATGCGCAGTGCGGCGCTGTCTGCGGCGATCTCGATGCCCGGCGCGGCGCTCAGCACGGCCACCTCCACCCGCGCATCCGGCGGCACCCGCGCGGCGAGAAATGCGCGGAACCCGGCCACCACCGCGTCCGGATCCTGCTCCGGCACCAGCCGGAACGACACTTTGGCAAACGCCTCGGCGGGAATGACGGTCTTGGAGCCCGGGCCGGTATAGCCGCCCCAGATGCCATTGATGTAGGCGGTCGGCCGCGCCCACAGCCGCTCCAGCGCCGGGACCCCGCGCTCGCCGGCCGGGCAGGTCAGGCCGACATCCCCCAGAAAGGCCGCCTCGTCGAACCGCAGCCCGTGCCATTCCTCCGCCTGCGCCGGATCAACCACGCGCACCCGGTCATAGAACCCCGGGATCGCCACCCGCCCGTCCGCCTGATGCAGCCCCCCCAGAGCGGCGCAGAGGGCATTGATCGGGTTGAGCGCGGCACCCCCGAACAGACCCGAATGCAGATCCCGCGTCGCTGCCCGCAGCGCCACCTCGGTGAACACCAGGCCGCGCAGCCGGGTGGTGATCGCCGGGGTATCGACATCCCACATGCCGGTATCGCTGATCAGCGCGAGATCCGCCGCCAGCAGCGCCTGGTTAGCTTCCAGGAACGGCTCCAGATTGACGCTGCCGACTTCCTCCTCGCCCTCGATCAGCACCGTGATCCGGGCCGGGATGCCACCGCCGGCGTCATGCCACGCACGCAGCGCCGACAGGAACATCATGACCTGCCCCTTATCGTCCACCGCCCCCCGAGCGACATAGCGCGGCCCGCGCGGCCCCGGCACCAATTGCGGCTCGAAGGGTGGGCTGGTCCACAGATGCAGCGGATCGACCGGCTGCACATCGTAATGGCCGTAGAATAGGATATGCGGCCCGGCATACCCCGCTGGTCCGGGGTGGTGGGCGAGGACGATCGGCTGCCCCGGGGTGGCGTGCAGCGCCGCCTGGAACCCCATCGCGGCCAGCGTGTCGCGCACCCATTCGGCGGCGCGGCGACAATCCTCGGCATGGTCCGGGCGCGCACTGATGGAAGGGATGCGCAGCAGCTCGAACAGCGCCTCCCGTGCGCGGGGCAGGGCGGCGTCGGCATGGCGCAGAACGGCATCGATATCGAGCATTGGCGGGTCCTTCGGGGTGCCCGCATTGTTCCACAACCGCCGGATCGCGCACAGGCCCCCTGCGATTCCGACAGGACCATTTGACCTGGCCCCACGCTCCGGGGCAAATGCCGTCTTGCGCCCGGTGCGCGCCCTCCAATCTACCCGCCAATCCTTCGCGGCCGGAGTGTCCCGTTCATGTTCCCACGTTTTCCGGCCGTCGTGCTGGTCCTGCTCAGCCTGTCCGCGCTGCCCGCCCTGGCGCAGATGCCGCCGCATGGGCCGCCCTCTGTCGGCGTGGTGCGCGCCGAACCCACCGAGATCACCGAAACGTCGGAATATGTCGGCCGCATCCAGGCGCAGCACCGCGTCGCGCTGGTCGCCCGGGTGACGGCGTTCCTGGAGCACCGCGACTTCGTGGAAGGCTCGGAGGTCACCAAGGGCCAGCTGCTCTACGGTCTTGAGCGAGGCCCGTTCGAGGCCGACCTGGCCGCCAAACAGGCTGCCGTGGCGCAGGCCAAGGCGCAGCTGCAGAATGCCACCCTGGCCTTCAATCGCGCCCAATCCCTGATCCACACCCCGGCCGGGCAGCAATCCCTGCTCGATTCCGCCCGCGCCACCATGCTGTCCGATATCGCCGCGGTGCAGGCGGCCGAGGCGCAGTTGCGCTCCTCGGAGATCAACCTGGGCTATACGGAGATCAGGGCGCCCATCGCCGGGAAGATCGGCCGCAGCGCGGTTTCGGTGGGCAACGTGGTCTCCCCGAGTTCGGGCACGCTCGCCACCATCGTGAGCCAGGACCCGATGGATGTGGTGTTCCCGGTTTCACTCACTGACCTCCTCGCCCTGCGACGCCGCTACGCGAACACGGGTGGATTCGGATCCGTGCGGCTCCGCATCAAGCTGCCCGGCGGACAGATCTATGACCAGACCGGCAGGCTCGACTTCGTCGATAACACCGTCTCGTCCAGTACCGACACCGTGATCCTGCGCGGCGTCATTGCCAACCCGCCCATCAGCGCCCTCAAGGTCGGCGGGGCCACCGAACGCGAGCTGATCGATGGCGAGTTCGTGACGGTGATTGTGCAGGGCGCGCAGCCGATCTCCCTGCTCGCGATCCCACGCGCGGCGGTGATGACCGATCAGCAGGGCGATTATGTCTATACCGTCGATGCCGCGCACAAGGTGGTGCTGACCCGCATCACCCCCGGCCAATCCACCGCGACGCAGATGACGATCACCAGCGGTCTCACGAAGGGCGAGATGGTCATCCTCGACGGATTGCAGAAGGTCCGCCCCGGAGAGGTGGTGATGCCGGGCCCGGCCAGCCGACCGATGCAAGCGTCTCCGGCCACCCTCGCCGGAGCCGCGGGTAAGCGATGATCTCCTCTTTGTTCATTCGCCGGCCGCGGCTGGCGACCGTCATCGCGATCGTCATCACCATCGCCGGCGCGATCGCGATGACGCGCATCCCGGTGGCCCAGCTGCCGGACATCGTCCCGCCGCAAGTTATCGTTTCGACCAGCTATCCGGGCGCCTCGGCCGAGACCGTGGAAGCGGCCGTCGCCGAGCCGATCGAGGCCCAGGTCAACGGCGTCGATCACATGATCTACATGCAATCGACCAGCGGCAACGACGGCAGCTATTCGCTGGCGGTCAGCTTCGCGCTTGGCACCAATCCGGATATCGACACCGTCAACGTCAACAACCGCGTGCAGGCGGCCCTGTCGCAGCTGCCCCCGGAGGTGCAGGCCGAGGGCGTGACGGTGGCGAAGAAATCCTCCGCCGTCCTGATGTTCGTCGGGTTTTCCGGCAGCACGCCGCAGGAAACGCCGCTCTACGTCGCCAACTATGTGCTGATCCATGTGCTCGACACGCTTTCGCGCGTGCCGGGGGTGGGGCAGGCCAATCTGTTCAGCAAGCTGAACTATTCGATGCGGGTGTGGTTCCACACCGATAAACTGGTCAGCCTGGGCCTGACCCCCACCGACATCATCAACGCCATCGAGGCGCAGAACGTGGTGGCCCCGATCGGCCGCATCGGCGCCCGGCCGATCGGTCCCAACCAGCAGTTCCAGTTCAACCTGCAAACCCAGGGACGTCTGGTCACCCCGAAGCAGTTCGGCGACATCATCATCCGCGCCAACCCGGACGGCTCGGTGCTCCGACTGCACGACGTCGCCTCGGTCGAACTCGGCGCGCAGAACATGGACAGCGAGGCGCGCCTGAACGGCAAGCCCGCGGTGCCGATGGGGATCTATCTCTCGCCGGGCGCCAACGCGGTGTCCACCGCCGCGGCGGTACGCGCGAAGCTGGCTCAGCTGTCGAAAAGCTTCCCGCCCGGCATGAAGGCCAACATCCTCTACGACAGCACCACCTTCGTGTCCGACACCATCCACGAGGTGCTGACCACCCTGCTGGAGGCGTTCGCGCTGGTGGTGGTCGTGGTATTCCTGTTCCTCGGCAACGTGCGCGCCACCATCATCCCGATCGTGGCCGTCCCGGTCAGCCTGATCGGCACTTTCGCGGCCTTGCTGGCCCTTGGCTTTTCGGTCAACACGGTCTCCCTGCTGGCGATGGTGCTGGCCATCGGCATCGTCGTGGATGACGCGATCGTGGTGGTGGAAAACGTCGAGCGGGTGATGGGCGAGGACCCGCATCTGACCGCCGCCGAGGCCACCGAGAAGGCGATGCGCCAGATCACCGGCCCGATCATCGCCATCTCGCTGGTGCTGCTGTCGGTGTTCGTGCCGGTCGGGTTCATTCCCGGCCTGTCGGGAATCCTATTCCGCCAGTTCGCGGTCACGATGACCTTTGCGATGCTGATCTCGGCGACCAATGCGCTGACCCTGTCGCCGGCCTTGTGCGCGGTGTTTCTGCGCCATCATGGCACCCCGCGCGGGCCGCTCGGCTGGGTGATGGGCGGAATCGACCGTGTGCGCGGCGGCTATGCCGCGGTGGTGCGCCGGCTGGTACGGGTGGCCATGCTCGGCCTCGTGCTGGTGGGCGTGGTCGCCGCCGGCGCCGGATGGTTGTCGGCCCATACACCGTCGGGGTTCCTGCCGGAGGAAGACCAGGGCGCGTTTTTCATCGCGATCCAGCTGCCGGACGGCGCCTCGGTCGGGCGCTCCGCGGCGGTGGCGACGCGGGTGACCGATATGCTGCGCAAGATGCCGCAGGTGGACGAGACGCTGGCGATCATCGGGTTCTCGCTGCTTGACGGCGGTGTGCAGGAGCCGAATTCCGCCTTCGTCGTGGTGCACCTCCGGCCGTTCGCCGACCGGGTCGGGGTT
>DAHWNE010000411.1 GCA_027340195.1 Acetobacteraceae bacterium
GTCATGAAGGGCGCTTAGCGCCGGGCGGGCGGGGGGGCAACGTGCGCCCGTCTAGGCAAGCCGCGGCCCGCTTGCCGCACCCCGGCCGGGCTGGCACTCTGCGGGAAAGCAGCGGAGGCCACGCGATGGACGCGGCGGAACACTGGATCACCGACGAGGCCGCCCTGGCCGCGCTCTACGGCGTGCCTTCCGAGGCCGCGATCCGCAAGGAAGTGGACCACATCCCCGACGTCTATCGGGCCTTCATCGAGGCCGCCCCCTTCGTCGCCCTGGCCACCGCCGGGCCGGACGGGCTCGACGTCTCCCCCCGCGGCGATCCGGCCGGGTTCATCGCCGTGGAGGATGCCCACACCCTGCTGATCCCGGACCGGCGCGGCAACAACCGCACCGATTCCCTGCGTAATCTGATCGCCGATCCGCGCCTCGCGCTGCTGTTCCTGATCCCCGGCATCGGCGAGACGCTGCGGGTGAACGGGCTCGGGCGGATCTCGGTTTCACCCGATCTGCTGGCGCGGTTTCCGGCGCAGGGCAAGCTGCCGCGCTCGGTTATCGTGATGACGGTGGAGCGGGTCTATTTCCAGTGCCCGAAGGCGATCGTGCGCTCCGAACTCTGGAACCCGGCCAGGCATCTGCCGCGTTCGGCGCTGCCGAGTTCCGGCACCATCCTGGCCGCGCTGACCAGGGGCGCGGTGGGCGGGGCCGATTATGACGCCGCCTATCCGGCGCGGCTCGCCGAGACGATCTACTGAGGCGCCGATGGACGAAACAGCCATTCTGGCCGCGCTCAGCCGCATCCTGGCCGAGGTGCTGGACGATCCCTCGGTCAACCTGAGCATGACCACCGAGCGGGCCGACGTGCCGGGCTGGGATTCGTTCGCCTATATCAACTTCATCGTCGGGGTGGAGTCCGCCTTCGGGGTCAAGTTCAAGGTGGCGGAGGTGGAATCCTTCCCCGACGTGGGCGCGATCGTGCGCGCCCTGATCGCGCGCGGCGCGGCGGCGAAGGGCGCCTGACCCGCCGGGGATGCTGTTCAACTCCTACGCGTTCATCTTCGGCTTCCTGCCGCTGGCGTTGGCCGCGTTCTGGCTGGCCGGCCGGTTCGGTCGGGATGCGGCGCTGCTGGCGCTGATCCTCGCCTCGATCGCGTTCTATGCGTTCTGGCGGCCGTTCAACGTGGTGCTGATGGCGCCGTCGGTGGCGCTGAACTACCTGATCGCCCGGCAGTTGCAGCGCGACGCCGAGGCCCGGCCCCGTCGCGCCCGGGCGCTGCTGCTGGCCGGCATCGGCTTCAACGTCGCCTTCCTCGGCTATTTCAAATATCTGGCGTTCGGCGAAACGGTCGTCAACGACGTCTTCGGCGCCGGCCTGATCCTGACCCGCGTGATCCTGCCGCTCGGCATCTCGTTCATCACCTTTCAGAAGATCGCCTTTCTCATCGATGTCCAGGCCGGGCGGATCGAACGCTTCACCCTGCGCGACTACGTGCTGTTCGTGCTGTTCTTCCCGCAGCTGATCGCCGGACCGATCGTGCACTACCGGGAGATGATGCCGCAGTTCCACGCGGCACCCTGCCGCTTCCGCGCCGAGGACACCGCGGTGGGCATCAGCCTGTTCAGCTTCGGGTTGTTCAAGAAGGTGGTGCTGGCCGACCCGATCGCGACCTATGTCTCGCCGATCTATGCCGCGACCGCGGCGGGGCATCCGCCCGGGCTGTTCGGCGCCTGGTTCGCCGCCCTCGGCTTCACCTTGCAGGTCTATTTCGATTTCTCCGGCTATACCGACATGGCGCTGGGGCTCGCGCGGCTGTTCGGGATGCAGCTGCCGCCCAATTTCAACTCGCCGCTGCGCGCCTCCAATATCGTCGATTTCTGGCTGCGCTGGCACATGACGCTGACGCGGTTCCTGACCGCCTATATCTACAACCCGCTCAGCCTGGCGCTGACCCGCCGGCGGGTGGCGCGCGGCAAGCGGGTGCTGGGCGGGCGCAACCCGTCCTGGTCCGCCTTTCCCACCCTGCTGATGTTCCCGACCGTGCTGACCATGTTCATCTCGGGCCTATGGCACGGGGCCGGCTATACGTTCATCCTTTGGGGTCTGCTGCACGGCGTCTATCTGGTGATCAACCATGCCTGGCGGCTGCTCCGGCCGCGGCTGTTTCCGGACCCGAAGCGCTACGCGCGCTGGGCCACGGGCGCGGGGTTCGCGGTGACCTTCCCCGCGGTGGTGATCTCGATGGTGATGTTCCGCGCGCCCTCGGTCGCGGCGGCGCTCGCCATCTGGCACGGGATGACCGGGGCGCGGGGAGCGACGATTCCGGCGGTGGTGCTGCATGGGCTGGGGACGCTCGGCGCGGCGCTCGGCGCGCTCGGCATCGGCGCCAGCGCCGCCTCGGGCACGATCTTCGTTCATGGGTGGCTGTGGCTGGCGGCGGGGCTGGCGATCGCGCTCGGGGCGCCGAACACGTTGCAGATCCTGGCCGATCACGGCCCGGCGCTGGGGGTGAAGCCGGCGCCGGGACGGCGTGTGATCTGGCGCCCGTCGGCGGGCTGGGCGGTGGCGCTGGCGGCGGTGGCCGGCGTCGGCATCCTCTCGCTCGGCCAGCTGACGGCCTTCATCTATTGGCAGTTCTGAGCCCGATGGCCCGCTTCTGCCGGATCTGGCTCGGCGCGCTCATCGCCATGCTGGCCCTGGTGGCGGCATTCAACGTGATCGTCGATCCGTATTCGGTGTTCGGGATGCCGCGCATCGCCGGGTTCAATGCGCTCAAGCCCGGGGCCGGAACGCATGAGCGCATGGTCAAGACCTATCAGGTGGAGCGGCGGCGCCCGGTCACAATCATCCTGGGCAGTTCCCGCGCCGACAACGGCCTCGATCCGGACAGCGCGTTGTGGCCGGCCCGGATGCGGCCGGTGTACAATCTGGCGGTCGATGGCGCGAGCCAGCCCGAGCTGCTGGCGTTCCTGCGCGAGGCCTGGGCCACCGGGCGACTGAAATATGCCGTCGTCCAGCTCGATTTCGAGAATTTCCTTTGGTACCAGGGACCGGTGCCGCGGGGTTCGAGCACCTGGCGGCGCTTCCTGCCGGCGGCCACCGGGCTGCCGCCGCGGGTCCGCCTGTGGCAGCGGCTGCACGACATGTTCCTCGCCACGCTGACGCTCGGCGCCCTCGAGGACAGCCTGAGCACGGTGTTCGAGCAGACTCCGCCGGAGCCCACCATCACGCGCGACGGCTATGCCACCGATGCGATCTTCCGCAACTGGATCGCCGCCGACGGCACCCGCGCGCTGTTCGTCCAGAAGACCCCGGAGGATATGTGGAAGGCGCTGCGGGGCGCGCGCGATCTGGCCCGCGGCGCGCCGCTGCCGCAGCTGGGCAGCCTGCGCGCGCTGGTGGCGTTCTGCCGCGCGCACCACATCCGGCTGACCCTGCTGATCCCGCCGATGCCGGCGGCCCTGCTCGAGATTTTCGACCAGGCCGGGCTGTGGCCGGATTTCCTGGCCTGGCAACGGGCGCTGGTGGCGGCGCTGCCGGCGGACGGCAGCGTGACCCTGTGGGATTTCGACGGCTGGAACCGCTTCGCGACCGAACCGGAGCCGGCAACGCGCGATCAAAAAACGCGCTGGTTCTGGGAGCTCACCCATTTCACCCCGGCGCTCGGGGCGCGGATGATCGCGCGGATGGCGGGGGGTGATCCGGGGTTCGGGCTGCGGCTGACCCGGGCCCGGCTCGACGGCTGGATCGCGCTCCAGCAGCGGGAAAACATCGCCCATGCCTGCGGGCCGCATCCGGCGCCGCTTTTGACCCCGTGGCCGGCGCCGCCGCGCTACGCCTCGCCCTGCGCCGGCGCGCGCGCCGCGCTCTCGCCCTGAGCCGGGCTCAGAGTCCGCGCCCAGTCCCGCAGCACCCCGAGCACGCCCGCCACCGAGGCCGCCGCCCGCCCGGACCGCTCCGGCGTGGTGACGAACCAGCGCACCGGGCGCAGCGCGGGATCGGCCGGCAGCACGGTGGCGCGCGCCGCCCCCAGCAGCACCGCGACGCCGTCGCCATCGGCCACCACCCGGCCCGGGGCGTCCCACAACGCCAGCGCGTCGGCCAGCAGGTCGCGCAGCGCTGCCTGGCTCACAGGCACGGGCCGGCCAGGATCTCGGGGGCGATCCGCCGCGTCTGCCAGCGCCCGTCATCCAGGCTGCCGAGCCAGCGTCCGGCCTCCACCACCACCTTGCCGCGCAGCACCGTCAGGCAGGGCCAGGCATCCATCTTCCGGCCTTCCCAGGGCGTGTAGTCGGCCTCGTGCAGGTCCGCCGCGCGGATCACCCGCCGGTCGGCCGGGTCCAGCACGCAGATATCGGCATCCGCCCCGGCGACCAGCGCCCCCTTGCGCGGGTAGAGTCCCATGATCCGCGCCGCGTTGGAGGAGACCAGATCGACGAAGCGATTGAGGGAATAGCCGCGCCGGCCCACCATCTCGGTGAACATCAGCGCCACCCGCGGCTCGACGCCGGCATTGCCGCCGGTGGTATCGTCGATCCGCACCCCTTGCAGCTTCTGTTTCAGGGTGCAGCAGATCTCGTCGGTGGCGACGCAGTTGATCGCGCCGTCCAGCGTGCCCTGCCAGAGCGCCGCCTGATCCTCGGCCGATTTCAGCGACGGGTAGGTGTGATAGATCTGCCCGTTCGGGCGCCGGTAGTCGTCGGAGGTGTAGAGCATGTACTGGTGCAGGGATTCGCCGTAGATCGGCACCCCGCGCGCGCGCGCCTCGCGGATCGCGCTGACGCCGGAGGCAGCCGAGGTGTGCATCATGTAGAGCGCGGTGCCCGGCACCTTCTCCGCCAGGCGGATGACGCGGCGGAACGAGATGTCCTCCGACAGCGTATTGTGGACTTCCGCCATGTTGGTGAATTCGGCGCGCCCCTCGCGGATCAGCTTGCCGTACATGTGCATGACGATGTCGTTGTCCTCGGAATGGATCACCCCGAGGCCGCCGGCTTTCGCCAGCACCTGGAACACCTCCCAGATATCGCCGAAATCCACCATCCGCCCCTTGCGGGAGGGGGTGATGTCGGTGGTGAAGATCTTCACGGTGGCGAAACCCTGCTGCACCGCCTCGGCGAGCTGCGGAAACAGCGTCGGCGGCAGCGCGCCCTGGACCATCATGTGCTGGGCGTAGTCGCAGGCGGAATGGCCCTTCCAGTCGGCCTCGCGGGCCTCGATCGCCTCCGCGACGCTGGGGCGGGCCTGGACCTGGGTGAAATCGATCACCATGGTGGTGCCGCCATGCACCGCGGCGCGGGTCACCACGTCCGGCGGGTCGGTGAGATCGGCCCCGCCCGAAGGATTGGGCAGATGCCATTTGCAATGGACATGCGGGTCGATCCCGCCCGGCATCACGATCTTGCCGGTGGCGTCGATCAGCCGCGCGCCTTCCGGCACCGCCAGCGTGCCGGGGGCGGCAACCGCGGCGATGCGCTCGCCCTCGATCGCCAGGTCGAATGCGCCGACCGCCTGCGGCGTGACCACCCGGTCGCCGCGGATCACCAGATCGATCATGTCGTCTCCTTCCCTCGCCGTCTCAATGCAGCTTTACCACCGGCCCGGTCCGCCGCGACAACCCGCGCGACAGCCAGCCGGCCAGCGCGCGCAGATTGCCGTGCAGCGCCCGCTGATGCATCGCATACAACGAACGGTACATCAGCCGCGCGAACAGCCCCTCGATGAAGATCGACCGCCCGATCAGGAACCCCATCATGTTCCCCACCGTGCTGTAGTCGCCGAGCGAGACCAGCGAGCCGAAATCGCGGTAGCTCCAGTCCCGCAACGGGGCCCCGTCCAGCCGGCGGGCGATCTGGCCCAGCATGTGCGCCGCCTGTTGGTGCGCGGCCTGGGCCCGTGGCGGCACCGGGCCGTCATGGCCGGGCCAGGGGCAGGCGGCGCAGTCGCCGATGGCGAAGACATCGTCATCGCGCGTGGTCTGCAGGCTGGCGCGCACCACCAGCTGGCCGGCGCGGTTCACCTCCAGCCCGTCGAGTTCGGCCAGCACCGGCGGCGCGCGCACCCCGGCGGCCCAGACCGCGAGCTCGGCGGGGATGAAGCTGCCATCCTTCAGCGCCACCCCATCGGCGCGTACCTCCGCCACCGGAACCCCGGTGCGCACTTCCACCCCCATCTCCACCAGCAGCTTGTGGGTGGCCTCGGAGATCCGCTCCGGCAGCCCGGGCAGGATGCGCCCCGCTGCCTCGATCAGCACGATCCGCACGTCGCGGTCGGGGATGATGCGGTCGAGCCCGTAGGCCACCACGGCGCGCACGCTGCGGTGCAGCTCGGCGGCGAGTTCGGTCCCCGTGGCCCCGGCGCCGATCACCGCCACGTGCAGCTGCCCTTCCCGCACCGGCCCGGGCTGGGCGTGGGCGCGGATGCAGGCGTTCACCAGCCGGCGGTTGAAGCGCGCCGCCTGCGCCGGCGTCTCCAGCGGCACCGCGTACTCGGCGACGCCCGGGGTGCCGAAATCATTGGTCACGCTGCCGACCGCGATCACCAGCGTATCGTAGGGCAGCATCCGGGCCGGGGTGATCTCCCGCCCGTCCTCGTCGGCCATCGGCGCCAGGCGCAGCTGGCGGGCGGCCCGGTCGAGCCCGGCCAGCGCGCCCAGCCGGTAGCGGAAATGGTGCCAATGCGCCTGCGCCAGGAAGTTGATCTCGTGCTCCCCGGGGTCGAGGCTGCCGGCGGCGAACGCGTGCAGCATCGGCTTCCACAGATGGGTGCGCGCCCGCTCCACCAGGGTGACTTCGGCGCGCCGGCCGCGCCCGTAGCGGTCGCCGAGCCGTGTGACCAGTTCCAGTCCCGCGGCGCCGCCGCCCACCACCACGATCCGATGCGGGGCGGCGGCTTGCATCGCTACCCGCCTTCGATGCGGGGGATGAAGAACACCTCCGCGCCGGGGCGGAGTTGCTGGAAATACCCGACCTCGTGCAGCGCGCCGTCGATGGCGACGTTGGTCTCGTCCTCGAGCACCTGGCCGAGGCCGGGGAAGCGGGCGTCCATCTCCCGGATCACCCCGCGCAGCGAGGTGGCGGGAATGGCGAATTCCCGCACGCCCCCGGTGTAGCGCCGGGCAAAGCCGGTGGTGAACACCACCTTCGCCGGCGCCTCGCCCATCAGCCGGCCTCGATCGCCGCCAGGACCTTGGGCGGCGACATCGGCAGCTCGGTCAGCCGCCGTCCGATCGCGTTCTCGATCGCGTTGGCGATCGCGGCCATCGGCGGGCAGATGTTCACCTCGCCCACGCCCTTGGCCCCGTAGGGATGGGCCGGGTTGGGCACTTCCACCAGCACCGTCTCGATCATCGGCAGGTCGGAGGCAACCGGGCAGCGGTAGTCGAGGAAGCCCGGGTTATCCAGCTGACCCTTGGCGTTGTAGACATATTCCTCGTTCAGCGCCCAGCCGATGCCCTGCACCACGCCGCCCTGGATCTGCCCCTCGACATAGGAGGGGTGGATCGCCCGTCCAACGTCCTGGGCGGCCACCCAGCGCAGGATTTTCACGTGCCCGGTCTCGGGGTCCACTTCGACGTCGCAGAACTGGGTGGAGAAGCCGGGCGCCTGGCCGCCGGCGTTGAGCCCGTGCGCGGCGGTGATGGAGCCGCCGGTCTGCGCCGCCTTGGCGGCGATCTCGCGCAGCGTGAGCGGCTGGAACTTGCCGGCGTTCTCCCCCGCCGGGCGGGCCATGCCGTCTTCCCACACCACCGCGTCGGGGTCGATGTCCCAGATCATCGCCGCCCGATTGCAGAGGTCCTTGATGACGATCTTGGTCGCCTCGACCACCGCCATGCCGGTGGCGAAGGTGACGCGCGAGCCGCCGGTGACATGGGTGTAGC
>DAHWNE010000447.1 GCA_027340195.1 Acetobacteraceae bacterium
GACCCACCCGCTCAACCGGGAGGAGCAGCTCCGCGCGTGGCGGGCGGAGATCCCGTTGCTGCGCGCCGCGCTGGCCGACGCGCCGGCGGATTGGTCGGTGCTGCTCGAATATCCGCTGCTGCGCCTCGGCAAGCGGATCGACGCGATCATACTGACCGGCGGGCCGATCCTGGTGATCGAGGCGAAAACCGGCGGCCAGGGCTTCACCCCCGAGGGGCGACGGCAGGCGGAGGATTTCGCGCTCGATCTGCAGGATTTCCATTCCGCCAGCCGGGCCCGCCCGATCGTGCCGATCCTGCTGGCGGAGACCGGCGTGCCGGCGCCGGGGACGACGCCGCTGGCGCTGGCGCATGTGCTGCCGGTGCAGGATGCCACCGCGACGAGCCTGCCCGGCTTGCTGGTGGCGCTCGCGGCGCGGTTCCCGCCGGCGCCGGCGGAGGACGTACGGGCCTGGGACGGCGCGCCCTACCACCCGGTGCCCGGCATCGTCGAGGCGGCGCGGATGCTCTACGCGCGGCACAACGTGCCCGAACTGCTGGCGGCGCGCGCCGATGTCGCCAATCTCACCCGCACCGCCGGGACGATCGCGGCGGAGATTGCCGCCGCCCGCGGCGAGGGCGCGCATCTTGTGCTGTTCGTCACCGGCATCCCCGGGGCCGGCAAGACGCTCTGCGGCCTCAACGCGGTGTTCGGCGCGGGCGGTGCCGCCTTCCTGACCGGCAACCTGCCGCTGGTGCACGTCATGCGGGCCGCGCTGACCAAGGATGCCCAGGCGCGCGGCCGGTCCGCCCGCCAGGCGCGGCGCGAGGCAGCGAGCGCGATCCAGCCGGTGAACGGGTTCCTCCGCGACAACAAGGACCGCGCCGATCCGCCGCATGAGCACGTCATCGTGTTCGACGAGGCGCAGCGGGCCTGGGACGCGGCGTTCGGGGCCCGGAAATTCACCTATGCGGACAGCGAAGCCGGGTTGGTGCTGGACATCATGGCGCGGCACCGCGACTGGGCGGTGATCGTCGCGTTGGTCGGCACCGGCCAGGAGATCAACACCGGGGAGGCCGGGCTGGCCGAATGGGGGCGCGCGCTTGCCGCCCGTCCGGCCTGGTCGGCGGTCGCTCCTCCCGACGTGATCGGCGGCGCCGACCCGCGCCGATGCCTGTTTGCCGCGCCGGTGCCGGCGTTGCGGGTGGACCCGGGGCTGCATCTCGCGGTGCCGGTGCGGGCGATCCGCACCCCCGCGATCGCCGCCTGGGTGGAAGCGGTGCTGGCCGGGGACGCGGTCACGGCGGCGCGGATCGCGGCCGATGCGGGCGGGATTCCGGTCCGCCTGACCCGCTCCCTGCCGGCGCTGCGGGATGGGCTGCGCGGGCGCGCGCGCGGGCTGCGCCGGGCCGGGCTGGTCTGCAGCGCGGGGGCGCGACGCCTGCTGGCCGAGGGGCTGTGGCCGGCGTTTCCGCATATGGACGAACAGGCGGTCGCGCACTGGTTCCTGGCGCGCTGGCCCGAGGATGTGCGCGCGTCCGACGCGCTGGAGCTGCCGGCGACGCAATTCGCCTGTCAGGGGCTGGAACTGGACTATGTCGGCCTCGCCTGGGGCAACGACCTGATCCGCGAGCCGAGCGGCTGGCAGGCGCGGCGGTTTGCCGGCACCGATTGGCAGCGCGTGCGTGACCCGACGCGGCGGGCCTACACGATCAACACCTACCGGGTCCTGCTGACGCGGGCGCGGTACGCGACCGTCATCTATGTCCCGCCCGGCGATGTCGCCGACCGGACCCGGGCGCCCGAGACGTTCGACGCGATCGCCGCCTATCTCGGCGCCTGCGGCGCGCCCCCGTTGGAACCGGCCGCGCCGGCGCCGGTCGCGGTTGCGCCGCGTCTGCTCTGATCGCTTCAGACCCGCCGCACGTTCCAGAAAATCACGAACCCGTTCAGGATATCCGCGATGTCCTTCCGATACGCGGTCGCCGGAAAGAACTGTCCCAGCGGGATATAGGGTACATCCCGCAACGCCTGAAGTTGCAGCTGCACCGCCAGCGTCTTCTGCGCGGCCAGATCCGGCGCGTCGATCCATTGCCGGCGCAGCGCCTCGATCTTCGGCGCCGACGGCCAGCCCACCGCGCCGTTTTTCCCGTTGCCGCGGAGGAACACGTGCTCCACCGGGTTGAACTGATCGAGTCCCGACCAGAACGTGTTGAACACGCTCCAGCCGCCCTTTTCGGGGGATCGTTCCTGCACCCGGCGCTGGATGACCGTGCCCCAGTCCATCGCCTGGTAATCGACGTTGAGCCCCACCCGGCGCATGGTATCGGCCATCACGTCGGCCTCGGCCTTCAGGATCGGGAAATCGGTCGGCGCCAGCAGCACCACTTTCTCCCCCTTGTAGCCGGCAGCCTTGATCTCCGCGGCGACCTTCGCGTCGTCGCGCTTGCCCTCGAACACGCCGAGCCCGGCGGAGCTCGCCATCGGTGTGTCGGGGCAGAAGAATCCCACCGGGACGCGCCAGCCCTTGGGGTCGGTGCCGGCCACCGCGATCATCACCTCGCGCTGGTTGACCGCGCCGAGCAGCGCGCGGCGGATGGCCGGGTTGTCGAACGGCGGCCAGAGCTGATTCATCCTCATGCAGGCGATCAGCCCGGTGGGATCGATCACCCGCACCGTGACATGGTGGTTGAGCTCCAGCAGCGGCAGCATGTCGTTGGTGGGGTCTTCCCACCAGTCCACCTCCCCGGTGCTCAGCGCGTTGGCCTTGGTGCTTTCATCGGGGATGACGTGCCATTCCACGCGGTCGAAATGCACGCGCTTCGGCCCCGAGGTCCATTCCGCCACGCCGTCGGGGCGGGGCACATAGTCGGGGTTGCGGGCATAGACCGCGCGCGATCCCGCCACCCGCTCCGCGGCGTTCCATTTGAACGGGCCGGACCCCACCATCTCGGTGATCGCGGTGAAGGGCGAGGTCTTCGCCAGCCGCTCCGGCATCATGGCGCAGAAGCTGCTGCCGGGCTTGCCGAGCGCGTCGGGCAGCAGCGGGAACGGCCGCTTCAGGCGGAAGCGAATGGTCTTGTCGTCGGGCGCGGTGAGCGCGTCGGTGACCGCGAGCAGGGTCTGGCCGAACGGATCGCGCGCCCCCCAGCGCCGGATCGAGGCCACGCAGTCGCGCGCCAGCACCTTCTCCCCGTCATGCCATTTCAGCCCGTCGCGCAGCGTGAGCGTCCATTGCTTCCCGTCCGCCGTCACAGTATGACCCGCCACCATCTGCGGCCGCGCGGTGTAGCTGTTATCGATTCCGTAAAGCGTGTCGAAGATCATGAACCCGTGGTTGCGGGTCACGTAAGCGGTGGTCCAGATCGGATCCAGGATCGTGACATCGGATTGCGGCACGAACCGGAGCACCTTGGCCCGGCTCCCGGCGGCGATCGCGGGGGCGGGGAGGCCGGCCAGTCCGGTGGCGAGACCCGAGGCAAGGAACTGACGACGCTGCATGGCAAACACCTTTTCGCTGCTCCTCCCGGGGGCGGGACGATGACACTGCCCGCCCCGGCGCGGCAAGGGCGGCTGCGATCCCTGTTGGCACCGGCGCTGCTGGCGCAGTTCCTGCGCTTCGGCATGGTCGGCGGCGTCGGCTTCGTGATCGACACCGCCACGGTCTATGCGCTGCGCGGGCGGCTTGGGCTGTATGGCGCCGGGATGGTGTCCTACGTGCTGGCCGCCTCCACCAACTGGGCGCTGCACCGGAACTGGACGTTTCGCGGCCAGGGCTCGGGGCCGGCGCATCGGCAATGGGCGCGCTTCCTGGCCACCAGCCTGGTCGGCTTCACGCTCAACCGCGGTGCCTATGTGGCGATGGTGACCTTCGTGCCGCTCGCCGCGCGCCAGCCGGTGTTCGCCACCGCCGCCGGCGCGGTTGCCGGGATGTTCGTGAATTTCGCCCTGTCGCGGCGGCTGGTGTTCATCTAGCGCGCCGCCGTATCATTTTCTGAGTTTTCGGTTTCGTAAGACCGACACCGCGGCTTCACCGCGCGCTCAGAGTTCGCGCCGATCATCGACCCCACCTGATCCCTCATCCGGTGTGGTCGCATGTCGTATATCGGAACGCTCGACCCCGTCCTTGCCCCGGTCTCGGTCGCCTCGCCGCGGCGGCAACCGGCCAAGCGGATGCTCGATATCGTCCTCGCCACCGTGCTGCTCGGCCTTGCCGCGTCGCCGATGGCGCTGATCGCGCTGGCGATCCGGCTGGAGAGCCCCGGTCCCGCCGTGTTCCGCCAATGGCGGATCGGCCGCGGCGGCCGGAGGTTCCAGGTGCTGAAGTTCCGCACCATGCGCGTGGCGCCCGAGCCGACCCTGCGCCAGGCCACCCGCGACGACCCCCGTGTCACCAGGCTGGGCCGGGTGCTGCGCCGGCTGTCGCTCGACGAATTGCCGCAGCTCGTGAACGTGCTGCGCGGGGAAATGTCGCTGGTCGGGCCGCGCCCGCACGCACCCGGTACCTGCGCCGCCGGCCGCCCGTTCGAACTGGTGGCCCGCGGCTATGATGCCCGCCATCAGGTGCTGCCCGGCATGACCGGGCTCGCCCAGATTCGCGGCTGGCGCGGCGAGACCGCCACCGAGGAGGCGCTTTGCCGGCGGGTGGACGCCGATCTGGAATATATCGCGCGCTGGTCGCTGGGGCTCGATCTGGCCATCCTGTTGCGGACGATCCCGGCCCTTCTGCGCCCCACCAACGCATGGTGACCGCCAGCCCGCGCCTGATCGCCGGTGTCCCGCCCGCCGCCGGGGCCTATGACGCCGATATCGTCATCCTGGCCCTCGATCGGGCGGAGGAGACCGAGGCGGCGATCGCCTCCGCGTTGGCTCAGACCGGCGTGTCCCGCCACCTGACCGTGCTGGATCAGGGATCGGACCCGGCGGCGCTGGCGCGCTTCGCCGCCCTCCTGGCCGGGCGGATGGACGCGGCGCTGTTCGCCGTCCCGGCCAATCTGGGGGTGGCCGGCGGGCGCAACCTCGCCACCGCGCTGGGCCATGGGCGGGTCATCATCGGCCTCGACAACGACGCCGAATTCGCCACCCCGGCCACCGCCGCCGGCCTGGTCGCGGCGCTGGACGAGGAGCCGGATCTGGCGGCGGTCGCCCCGCGCATCCTGGCGGCCTCTGGCCTCGCCGACGACCCCACCTCCTGGGGCTATCCGCCGGGGCTCCGGCCCCGCGCCGGCGGGAGTTTCGACACCGCCGCCTTCGTCGGCGCCGGCCACGCGATCCGCCGCGCCGCCTGGGACGCGGCCGGCCCCTACGACGCACGGCTGTTCTTCTGCTGGGAGGAGTATGATTTCTGCCTGCGCGCCATCGCCGCCGGCTGGCGGGTGCGCTACCGCGGCGATCTCGCGGTGCGCCACAAGGTGGCCCCCGGGCAGCGCATGAACTGGTCCGGCAGCCGCTGGTTCCACTATGTGCGCAACCGGCTGTTGATCGAGCGCAAATGGGGCGCCTCCTGGCCGGCGTTGCTGCCGCGGGCTTGCGGGTATCTGTTGAAGGGCGGGCGCGCCGGGCTCTGGCGCCAGGGGATCGCGGCCATCGTGGCGGCGGCGCGGATGGACCCCGGGACCGACCGCCGCCCGCTGCCGGCGGCGGCGCGGCGCTATCTGTTCCGGGTCGATCGGGCGCACCGGGGCGGGCTGCTGACCCGGCTGCGGCGCGAGGTGCTGACCAGGCCCGGCCCCGCCTTGCCGGAGGCCCGTCTCCGGCTGCTATAAGCCGTGCGATGGAGTCCCTTCCGATGCCCCCCCGCCCCGCCCGCGTCGCGCTGGCCGCCCTGCTGTTGCTGGCGCTGGCCGGTTGCGCCAGCCACAAGAAGCCCGTCGCCGCCGCCGGGGCAGCCCCGCTGCCGGTTGACGAGCTCTACAATCACGGCATCGAGGCGCTGAACGCCGAGCGGTACCAGACCGCGTCCGATCAGTTCACCGCCGTGCAGCAGAACTACCCGTATTCCGCCTGGGCGACCAAGGCGCAGCTGATGCAGGGCTACACCCAGTATCGCGAGCTCGACTATACCGGCGCGCTGGATACGCTGAATCACTACATCCAGCTGCACCCGGCCGCGCCGGATATCGCCTATGCGTATTACCTGCGCGCGCTCTGCTACTACGAGCAGATCGAGGGCATCCGCCGCGACCAGCAGGACACGCTCGATGCCATCGCCGCGCTGCGCCAGGTGGTGGACCGGTTCCCGGACTCGCCCTACGCGCGCGACGCGCGGCTCAAGATCGACCTCGCCCGCGACCGGCTGGCCGGGCACGAGATGTCGATCGGGATATATTACGAGAACCAGCATCTCTACACCGCCGCGATCGGCCGCTTCCAGCGCGTGGTGGAGGATTTCCAGACCACCAACCACGTCGCCGAGGCGCTGCACCGGCTGGTCGAGTGCTACCTGCGGCTGGGGATGCGCCATCAGGCGCTGAAGACGGCGGCGGTGCTGGGCTACAATTACCCGGGCAGTTCCTGGTACGCGGACACTTACGCCGACCTCTACGACGACCACCTGCTGGCGAAGAACATGCCCGCGCCGACCGGGACCGGACACGGTTTTCTCGCCCGCACCTTCGGCTGGTTGTTCTGAGCCCCGCCCGCCGGTGCTGACCGCGCTCGCCATCCGCGACGTGGTGCTGATCGAGCGGCTCGACCTTGCATTCGGGCCTGGGCTGACGGTGCTGACCGGCGAGACCGGGGCTGGCAAATCCATCCTGCTGGACAGCCTTGGCCTCGCGCTCGGCGCGCGGGCCGACGCGGGGCTGGTGCGCGCCGGCGCCGCCCAGGCCGCGGTGACCGCGAGTTTCACCCCGCCGCCCGACCATCCCTGCTTCGCGGTGCTGACCGAGGCCGGGCTGGCGGCCGAGCCGGGGGAGGCGCTGGTGCTGCGCCGGGTGCTGGGGGCGGACGGGCGATCGCGCGGGTTCGTCAACGACGCGCCGGTGGGACTCGCGCTGCTGCGCCGTCTGGCGGGGCTGCTGGTGGAGGTGCAGGGGCAGCACGAGCAGATGGGGCTGGCCGATCCGGCCGGCCATGCCGGGCTGTTGGACGGGTTCGGTGTGCCCGCCGCCACCGTCGGCGCCGTCGCCGCCAGCTGGCGTGCTTGGCGCGCGGCGGAGGCTTCCCTCCGCGCCGCCGAGGACGCGCGGGAGGCCGCTTCCCGCGATCAGGAGTGGCTGACCCATGCGGTGGACGAGCTCAGCCGGTTGGCCCCGATGCCGGACGAGGAAGCCAGCCTGGCGGCGGAGCGGCTGGCGTTGCAACAGGCCGAGCGGCGGGCGGAGGCGGTCGCCGCCGCCGCCGCCGAACTGTCCCCTGCCGGGCACGGGCGCGACCGCCGCGCCACCCCGCCGGCGGCGGCGTTGCGCGCGGCGGCGCGGGCCTTGCAGAAACTGATCCCTCCCGGCGGGGACCTGGGCGGCAATCCGCTGGATCCGGCGCTGGCGGCGCTGGAGCGCGCCGAGGAAGCGCTGGCCGAGGCGGAGACCCTGCTGTCGCGGCTGGCGGCGGAGGCCGATGCCGACCCGCGCCGGCTGGAAGCGGCCGAGGAGCGGCTGTTCGCGCTGCGGGCGGCGGCGCGCAAGCACGGGGTCGCGGTGGCGGAGTTGCCGGCCCTGCTCGACGCGCTGGCGGCGCGGCTGGCGGGCCTGCACGACAGCGCCGATCGGATCGCCGCCTTGCGCGAACATGTGGCGGCGGCGCGCGGCGACTACGTGACCGCCGCCGCCGCGCTGTCGGTGGCGCGTGCCGCGGCGGCGCGGCGGATCGAGAAGGCGGTGGGGCGGGAATTGCCGCCGCTGCGGTTGGACAAGGCGCGTTTCGTGGTGGCGCTGGAGCCGCTCCCGGAGGCGGAATGGGGTCCGGGCGGGACCGAGACGGTGCGGTTCCTGATCGCCACCAATCCCGGCCAGGCGCCGGGGCCGCTCGGCCGGGTGGCCTCCGGCGGGGAGTTGTCGCGGCTGATGCTGGCGCTGAAGGTGGTGCTGGCGGCCGGGGCGGCGGTGCCGAGCCTGATCTTCGACGAGGTCGATGCCGGCATCGGCGGCGCCACCGCCGCCGCGGTGGGCGAGCGGCTGGCGCGGGTGGCCGAGCGGGTGCAGGTGCTGGTGGTGACCCATTCACCGCAGGTGGCGGCGCGCGGGACGGCGCATCTGCTGGTGGCCAAGGTGGTGGCGGGCGGACAGGCGACCACCCGGGTGACGCCGCTCGCTCCGTCGGCGCGGCGGGAGGAAATCGCGCGGATGCTGGCCGGCGAGCAGGTGACCGAGGCGGCGCGCGCGGCGGCGACGGCGTTGCTGGCCGAGCCGTAGCTTCGGGCTACGCCCGCGCCGCGCACCACTCCCGCCAGAGGCCCCGCAGCGCCGTGCCCAGGCTGCGCCCGAAGCGGGGCGCGTCGCAGAGCGGGCTGGCGCGGGTTCGCGCCCGCAGCCCCGCGCGCAGCGCGGCCAGCGCCGGAAGATCGGCGGCGGCGGCGCGAGCGCGGTCCAGATAGGCCTCGGCGTCCTCGGTCACCCAGTCGGCGAGGCCGGCGTTGCTGAGGTGGCTGGCCGAGTGGCGGGAGGCGAAAATCTCGCCGGGCAGGGCGATGGTCGGCACCCCCATCCACAGCGCCTCGCAGGTGGTGAGGCCGCCGGAATAGGGGAACGGATCGAGGGCGATATCGATGTCGTTGTACTGGGCCAGGAAGGCGCGGTGGCCGGAGCCGGGCCGGGTTTCCACCCGCGCCGGATTGACGAAGGCGGCGCGTAGCGCGGCGGCGGTGGCGGCATCGGCCAGCTGATGGGTCTTGAGAATCAACCGCGCCGAGGGCAGGGCGGCGAGGATGCGATTCCACAGCGCGATCGCGTCTTCGGTGATCTTCGCCAGGTTGTTATAGCATCCGAACGTCACGAAACCGTTGCGGGATGCCGGCGCCGGCGCCACCTCCGGCGCGTAGGGCGGCGGCGAGTAGCAGACGTAGCCGTCGGCCAGCCGCAGCAGGCGTTCCGAATAGAAGCGCTCGAACCCGGGCGGGGTTTCCCAGCGGTCGGTGATGAAGGCGTCGATCTCCGGCAGGCCGGTGCTATGGGTCTGCATGCCCACCCATTTGACTTGCAGCGGGGCGAGGCGATGGACGCAGGCCGCCATCCGGCCGAGATCGCCATAGCCGCCGAGATCGATCAGGATGTCGATCCCCCGTTCGCGGGCGCGGGCGGCGAGGGCGGTATCGGTCAGGCGCTCGGTATCCTCCCACCCCGCCGCCAGGGCGCGGAAGCGGCGGGCGATCGGGTCGGTCTCGACCGGCGGCGGGGCGAGACAGATCGTCTCGAACCCGGTCGGATCCAGGGTCTCGAACCCGGCCACGGTGAGCCAGCCGACCGGGTGGGTACGCAAGGTGCCCGACAGCAGGCCGAGCCGGAGCTTGCGGTGGGGATCCGGGGTATTGGCGAACGGCGCGGTGGCGGCGGGACGCGGCAGGCGCGCGGCGGTCGCCTGCTGCGCGGCCAGCAGGGCGGCGCCGGTGACCCCGGGGCTGTAGGGCAGCGCATTGGCCAGGGTGCGGCGCGGCAACGGGAGATCCGGCGCCAGGGCGATCGCCTGGTTGGCCAGCGCCAGCGCCTCCCGCTGCCGGCCCAGATTCGCGGTGGCGTTGGCGAGGTTGCAAAGGATATTGGCGTCCGGTCCCTCGGCCAGCAGGGCGCTCAGGATGGCGTGCGCCTCGGCGTGGCGGTGCAGTCGCATCAAGGTGGCGGCGTGATCGTTGCGCAGCGCCCGGTCGGCGGGGTTCAGCGCCACCGCGCGCGCGAGCGCCGCCTCGGCCGCGGCGACCCGGGTGGACCGGGCAAGCAGCCCGCCGAGCAGGCGGGCGATATCGGGATGGTCC
>DAHWNE010000007.1 GCA_027340195.1 Acetobacteraceae bacterium
GGTGCCGGTGCTGATCCCGGCCAACGGCCACGCCGCCGACGCCGCCACCCTGCTGGACCGGCTGGATGGCATCATCCTGACCGGCAGCCGCTCCAACGTGCAGCCCAGCCTCTATGGCGGTCCCCCGCACCCCGAGGGCACGCCCGAGGACCCCGCCCGCGATTCCGCCACCCTGCCGCTGATCCGCGCCGCGGTGGCGCGCGGGGTGCCGGTGCTGGCGATCTGCCGGGGCTTTCAGGAGCTCAACGTGGCCCTCGGCGGCAGCCTGCACCAGCGGCTGCAAGACCTGCCCGGTCGGTTCGACCATTCGACGCCGATGCAGCCGAACGGCAAGGTCCGCACCGGCAAGGCGCACGCCGTCCGCGTGGTGCCGGGGTCCTGGCTGCACCGCTTGGCCGGAGCGACCGAGATCGCGGTGAACTCGCTGCACAACCAGGGGATCGACCGGCTCGCGCCCCGTCTGGTGGCCGAGGGCACCGCGCCCGATGGTACCATCGAGGCGGTGCGGGTCACCGACGCCCCCGGCTTCGCCATCGGCATCCAGTGGCACCCGGAATACGATTTCGAGACCGATGCCTTGTCCCACCGCATCTTCGCCGCCTTCGCCGACGCCGTGCGGGCCCATGGCGGGCTGGCGGCGGCGGCGGATTGAGACCCGCCGCCAGAGCGGACCACCCACCCACGGAGGAACCAGCCGATGCCCGATACCGCGATGCCGCAGACCGTCCCGCAAGTGGTCGTCTCCACCGCCGCCGACCCGGTGATGGTCAAGGGCCGACGGGACTTCTTCACCTACCGCGACCTCGGCGTCACCGCCGGCAGCAGCGGGGCGATGCGCGCGCAGATCACCGCCGGGCGCGACGGCATGACCCGTCCCACCGGCTGGCATGTCCATCTCTGCCAGGGCCAGTTCGTCTATCTGCTGTCGGGCTGGATCGACCTCGAGTTCGCCGATCGCAAGGTCCGGCTGACCGCCGGCGATTCGGTCTACATCCCCGGCAACACGCCGCACAATGAAACCGGCGCGTCGGAGAATTTCGAGCTGCTGGAAATCTCGATTCCCGCCGACATGGGCACCAGGGGCTGCGCCGCGCCCGGCTGACCCTGGAGAGCCCCCCGGGCTGGACAGCGCCCGCCGCCGCCGCCACACCCGCCGCCCCGGGGCATCCCGTCCCGGGCGAGGAGCGGAGTATGCGTCGGCTGATCCTGATCGCCCTCGGCGTCCTGGTCCTGCTAGGCGGGGCCGATGCCCTGGCCTGGGCCTGGGCCACCGCGCGCCTCGCCCGCCAGCTGACGGCGTGGGAGGCCGCCCGCCGCGCCCAGGGCTGGCACGTCTCCCACGCCCCGCCGCGGCGTGCCGGGTTTCCCCTGACCGCCAGCCTGATCCTGCCGCGCTGGCGGGTTTCCGTGCCGCTGGGGCCGGCGCGCGCGCGCTGGCGGGCCGGGCGGCTGGTGCTGACCGTCCCGCCCCTCCTGCCGCCGCGGCTGATCGCGCGCGCGCAGGGCGTCCAGCGCCTTTCCCTCCCCGGCCTGCCGGTGCTTCGCCTGCGTGCCTCGACCCTCGAGGCCGTCTTCCGCCTCACCCTGACCGGCCGTCCGGCCTCGGCCACGCTGCATCTGCGCGCGCTCCGCACCGATCCGGGCACGCCGGCGCCCGGCCTCGCGGTGGCGGCGCTGGACGCGCGGATCACCACCCCGGCGCACCGGCTGCGCCTCACCGCGCGCGGGGTGGTGCTGCCGAAGACGCGGCGCTGGCCGCTGGGGCGGCACATCGCCCGGCTGGGCCTGCGCGCCCGGTTGCGCGGCACCTGGCCCGCGCGTGGGGCGCCGGCGGCGCGGCTAGCGGCGTGGCGGCATGATGGCGGGGCGCTGCGGATCGCCCGCCTGGCCCTGCACTGGGGCCGGCTGCGCGCCGGCCTCAGCGCGCGGCTGCGGCTGGACGCGGCCCTGCGCCCGGCCGGCACCGCCAGCCTTCGGCTGCGGAACGGCGCGGCGGCGCTGGACACGTTGGCGGCGAACGGGGTGATCACCAACGATGTCGCGCTGGCCGCCAAGGCGGTGCTGTCGCTGGTCTCGCAGGGGAAGCCGAACGCGAGGATCACGGTGCCGCTGGTGCTACGGGACGGACGGCTGCAAGCGCTGGGGGTGGGGGTGCTGGCGCTGCCGCCGCTCGCCCCGCCGTGATCCGGCCGCGGGCCGTCAGTTCCGCGGCAGCCGCGGCGCCTCCGGCGCGTGCGGGTTCTGGGCGCGGTGACGCAGCAGATGGTCGGCCAGCACCAGCGCCATCATCGCCTCCCCCACCGGGACGGCGCGGATGCCGACGCAAGGGTCGTGCCGGCCGCGGGTGGTCACCTCGGTCTCCTGCCCGTCCTGGTCCACGCTGAGCACCGGGGTCAGGATGGAGCTGGTGGGCTTGACCGCGAACCGCGCCACGATCGGCTGGCCCGAGGAGAGGCCGCCCAGAATCCCGCCGGCGTGATTGGCGCCGAACTGCACGAGGCCGTCGCGCATCCTGAGCGGGTCCGCGTTCTCCTCGCCGCGCAGAGAAGCAGCGGCAAACCCATCGCCGATTTCCACCCCCTTCACCGCGTTGATCGACATCAGCGCCGAGGCCAGGTCGGCGTCCAGCTTGCCGTAGATCGGCGCGCCGAGCCCGGGCGGGGCGCCCTCGGCGGTGACCTCGATCACCGCGCCGAGGGAGGAGCCCTGCTTGCGGATATCGGCCAGGATTGCCTCCCACTCCCGCGCCGCCACCGGGTCGGGGCAGAAGAAGGGGTTGCGGTCGATTTCGTCCCAGTCCCAGCGGGCGCGGTCGATGCGGTGCGGGCCGAGCTGGACCAGGGCGCCCCGAATGGCGATGCCGGGGCCGAGCACGCGGCGGGCGACGGCCCCGGCGGCCACCCGACAGGCGGTCTCCCGCGCCGAGGCCCGGCCACCGCCGCGATAGTCGCGGATGCCGTATTTCAGGTGATAGGTGAGATCGGCATGGGCGGGCCGGAATTTCCGCGCGACCTCGGAATAATCGCGCGAGCGCTGGTCGGTGTTGTCGATCATCAGCGCGATCGGGGTGCCGGTGGTGTGGCCTTCGAACACGCCCGACAGGATGCGGACCTGGTCGGCCTCCTGCCGCTGGGTGGTGAAGCGGGACTGGCCGGGGCGGCGGCGGTCGAGGAAGGGCTGGATGTCGGCTTCCGACAGCGCGAGGCCGGGCGGGCAGCCGTCGATCACGGCGCCGATGGCGGGGCCGTGGCTTTCGCCCCAGGTGGTCAGGCGGAACAGGTGGCCGAAGCTGTTGTGGGACACGGCGAGGTTGGTCAGTAGGGAGATGAAGCGGAGCGCGGGGCGCGGATGAGGCGGTCCTGGGGGAAAGGCAAGTGTAGCTGCGCAGGGGCAGGAACGGTGTGGTCTACTCCATTGCCCGCTAGCGCGATAACAGACTGCGAGGAAACGCACCAGTTCGCCGGTTCAAGTCGTTGGGCGCCTAACTCGGGCGACCACAATAGGTGGGGATCGAGCGGGCGGTCGATTCGTCACATGAATCCGGATTGGGACGGCCGTGCCTGCTCCCACTTGGTTGTCGTCCCCGACCCGTTTGCCGGGAATTCCGGGCGGGCGATGGAGCACCGATCGGTCGTGGCGCGGTAGGCGACAGCCCGTCGCGCAGTGCTCCTACAGCGGCCTTCGTTCCAACCACTTATCGGGCATTGCCCGCGGGTAGGAGGGATCTCAATAATATGCCAACCAGAGGTTAATTCGTAGCACAAGCCAAGATATCGTGCGTGGTGATATCCACCAGACGATGCGTTCAATGTCTCGTCCGAACCCCATGAGCGGCCCGGCCTACGTGATCGCCTTGCGCAACGCGATCGAACCGCGTCCGAATACCGATCTCCTCCGCGGACAGGCGGCCTGCAGGTGTCGATCAGGCTCGACAAATTCGTGTTCAACCACGTTGATGCGATCGTCGCGAAATCCGGTTGGAATCGTGCCGAGGTTCTTAACGCGCTGATTTAACGGGGGCTTTTCGATCTCTACGAGTTTTGTGATCCCAAAGTTGTCGATTCTCTGGTAGAAGCCGTGATGACGAGCCTCACGCCACCTCATCCGCCGGCTACGAAGTGGGTCGTAGCCAATGTGATGCCGCCGACGAACCGCGACGAGTGAACACCGGGCGACGACAGTGGCATTCAAAGGTCCGACACAGTGCGTCTATTGCGATCAAATCGCGACGACTATGGACCATGTACCGCCGAAATGTTTGTTCACTCGGCCCATGCCGGAGAATCTTGTCACGGTGCCAGCGTGCGCCGCGTGTAACAACAGCGCATCGAACGACGACGCGGAATTCCGAAATCAACTTTATTTCATGGCAGGAAGATTCGGACAATCTACCAATGCAGCTGGACTTCGTGGGCCGACGTTACGCGCCATCCGTCGCGATCGACGAGCCCGTGCGAGGACGGTGCGTGGCGCACGATTGATCCCGCGATATTCCGAAGGAGGCATCTTCTTGGGGTGGGGCGTTGCTGTTCCCGCGCCTCCCGACGCGCGCGAGCGCGTCCTGATCCGCATTGTGCGCGGCTTGGTCCGGCAGCACTTCGGTATCCGGGTGAATGCCTCCTGCGTAGGCATAATCCACCTCGACAAGTCGAAGCCGACTTGGCAGCAGACGCTGGACGGGTTTCCATCCAAGCCGGATCAGTGCGGGCGGATCGGCGATGGAGCGACCTTCGACTACCGCTACGCTAGATGTGACGATGACCCTACCGCGTCCATGTGGCTGATGACCTTCTTTAGAGGCCCATCGGCATATATCGTCTTAGGGCACACCATCCGGGATGACGGGGCACAGAATCCATCTATTCGCGACGATGCGCTACCCTTGTCTCACGCTGAATATTAGCCACCACGCAACGATGATAGACTCCATGCCAAGGAGGGGAAACGGACAAAAGACAGACAAATGAATGACGTGAATGCGGCCGGAAATCCATGCCCCGACTTTTACGTTGCGATGCGCGGGTTTCGCATGGCAGGACCTCGGCTCAGGGGGATGAACCAACGCCCCCCCTCACCCCTCGGCGATGGCGATATCCGGCGCCTCGGGGTGCTTCATCCCGACGATGTGGTAGCCGCTGTCCACATGATGCACTTCCCCGGTCACGCCCGAGGACAGGTCCGACAGGAAATACACCCCCGCCCCGCCGACATCTTCCGTGGTGGTGTTCCGCCGCATCGGCGAATTGATCTGGTTCCAGCGCAGAATATACCGGAAATCCCCGATCCCGGACGCGGCCAGCGTCTTCACCGGCCCGGCGCTGATCGCGTTCACGCGGATCCCCGAAGTACCCAGATCCGCCGCCAGGTAGCGCACGGATGCCTCCAGCGCCGCCTTCGCCACGCCCATCACGTTGTAGTGGGGCACCCATTTCTCGGCCCCCATGTAGCTCAAGGTCAGCAGGCTGCCGCCCGGCTTCATCATCGGCACCGCGCGCTGGCACACCGCGGTGAAGGAATAGCACGAGATATCCAGCGCCTGCAGGAACGCCGCCCGCGGCGTATCCAGGTAGCGCCCGCGCAGATACGCCTTGTCGGCGTAGCCGATCGCGTGGACCAGGAAATCGAGCCGGTCCCAGCGCTCCGCCACCGCGGCGAAGGCGGCATCGATGCTGGTTTCCTCGGCGACATCGCAGGGAACCACCAGGTCGGACCCGACCGAGGCGGCCAGCGGGCGCACCCGCCGCTCCAGCGCCTCGCCCTGAAAGGTGAACGCGAGCTCCGCGCCCTGCGCGGCGGCGGCGGCGGCGATGCCCCAGGCCAGCGACCGCTCGTTCGCCACCCCCATCACCAACCCGCGCCGCCCGGCAAGCAGGCGGCCGATCGTCGGGGCGGGGCTGTCCTGGGTATTGGCCATTGGGGTCCTGCCGGGGGTTGTCGTCTGCCCACCCCTGGTGGCACAGCCGCGCGCGGCGGGGCAAGAGGCACCCGCCGGGAGACTCCGATGACCGCACCCCACGCCGATCCGTTCGCCTGGTTCCAAGAGTGGCTGGACCAGGCCGAGGCGACCGAGCCCAACGACCCGAACGCCATGACGGTGGCCACCGCCACCCCGGACGGGCGGCCCTCGGCGCGCATCCTGCTGCTCAAGGGGGTGGACCCGGCGGGCGCCCAGGCGCGCGGATTCGTGTTTTATACCAACAAGCAAAGCCGCAAGGGGACGGAGGTGGCGGCGAACCCGCGCGCGGCGCTGCTGTTCCATTGGAAAACCCTGCGCCGGCAGGTGCGGATCGAAGGCCCGCTGTCGGATGTTTCGGACGCCGAGGCGGATGCGTATTTCGCAACCCGGCCGCGCGTCTCGCGGCTGGGGGCCTGGGCGTCCGACCAGTCCCGCCCGCTGGCCGCGCGCGCGGTACTCGAAGCCCGCTTGGCCGAGGCCGAGGCGCGCTTCCCCGGGGAGGCGATTCCCCGCCCGCCGCATTGGGGCGGCTTTCGGCTGCTGCCCGAGAGCTTCGAGTTCTGGCAGGATATGCCGTTCCGGCTGCACGAGCGGACCGTCTTCACCCGCGCCGGCGCCGGCTGGCAGGCCGGCGCGCTGTTCCCCTGACCCCGCCGAGCCAGGCCGCCGTTGACCTGTTCTTCATAAGTTCTCATCATACTGACGGCTTTGAGGGGTCAAAATGTCCGACGAATCCGCGCTGCGCGAGCGGCTGAGAAAGATCGAGGCGCTGTTCGCCGGCGCCGGTACCGCCGGCGAGCGCAGCGCGGCCGAGGCTGCGCGCGACCGGCTGCGCGCCCGGCTCGCCGAGCTCTCGCAGAGCGCCGCGCCGATCGAAATCCGGTTCGCCCTGGCCGACCCGTGGTCCCGGCGGCTGTTCCTCGCTCTCTGCCGTCGCTACGGGCTCAAGCCCTATCGCAACTATCGGCAGCGCGTGTCGTCGGTGATGCTGCGGGCGCCGATGGCTTTCGTCGAGCAGGTGCTCTGGCCCGAGTTCGAGCAGCTCAACGCGGCGCTGACGCAATATCTCAGCGAGGTGACCGAGCGGGTGATCCGGGAGGAAGTCCATCGCGACACCAGCGAGGCGGCCGAAATGGCACCGGCCCTCCCGGGCGGTTAGCTCACCCCCGCCAGCCTCGCAGCACCGCCAGCCCCTGCTCGAGATCGGCGATCAGATCCGCCACGTTCTCGAGCCCCACATGGACCCGCATCAGCGGGCCGGCGAAATCCTCGCTCCCGGCGGTGCGGGTGATGAAGCCGGTGGTCGGCAGCACCAGGCTCTCGTAGCCGCCCCAGGAGGCGCCGATGCCGAACAGCTCCAGCGCCTCGGCCATCGCGTGCGTTGCCTCCGGCGCGAACTCGGGCTGGAAGACCACTCCGAACAGCGAGCAGGCGCCGGTGAAGTCGCGCTTCCAGATCTCGTGACCCCGCGCGCCGGGCAGGGCGGGGTGCAGCACCTCCGCCACCTCGTCGCGGTCACGCAACCATTCCGCCACCGCGATGCCGGCGCGCATCTGCGCCTCCAGCCGCACCGCGAGCGTGCGCAGCCCGCGCAGGCAGAGCCAGCAATCATCCGGGCTGGCATATTGGCCGAGACCGCTCGCGCCGGCGTGCAGCCGTTTCCAGTCGGCCTCGTCGGCGACCGTGACGCTGCCGATCAGCAGGTCGGAATGTCCGCCGGCGTATTTCGTCAGCGCCTGGATCGAAACATCCACCCCGTGCGCGAACGGCTGAAAGAAATGAAACCCCCAGGTGTTGTCCATCAGCACCTTGGCGCCATGCGCGTGGGCGGCGCGGGCGAGGGCCGGGATGTCCTGCATCTCGAACGTGTGGCTGCCCGGGCTCTCCGTATAGACCACGGTGGTGTTGGGCCGCAGCAGGGAAGCGAGCTCCGCCTCGCCGATCTCCGGGCGGTAGAACGTCGTCTCCACGCCGAAGCGGGTCAACATGCCGGTGGCGAAATTGCGCGCCGGGCCATAGACGCTGTCGGGCATCAGGCAGTGATCGCCGGCCTTCAGGAACGCCAGCAGCGGCACCGTGACCGCGGCCAGGCCCGAGCCGACGATGAAGCTGTGCGTGCCGCCCTCGATCTCGGCGATCATGTCGGCCAGCGCCCAATGCGTCTCGCTGCCGCCGAGCCCGTAGGTGAGCACATGCGCCCCGCGCTGCGCGGCCAGCGCCACCCGGTCCTTCATGGTGGGGTAGAGCACGGTCGAGCCGCGCAGCAGCGGCGGGTTGACGAAGCCGTGCACCCGCTTGCCGGCGCGGCCGGCGTGCGAGAGCCGGGTGCGAAAGCCGTGCTTTTCGGGATGGTCGGTCATGCCGCGTCGCTCTCCACCGGCGTCGCGGGATGCGCGCCCCATTCGCTCCAGGACCCGTCATAGACGGCCGCCGGCGGCAGGCCGGCGAGCTGCATCCCCAGCGTCAAGATGCAGGCCGAGACCCCGCTGCCGCAGCTGGTCACCACCGGGCGGGCGCCGTCGATGCCGGCGGCGGCGAAGCGCGCGCGCAACTCGGCCGGCGGACGGAACGTGCCGTCCGGGTTGAGCAACTCGGTGTAGGGCAGGTTGCGGGAGCCGGGGATGCGCCCGGCCTTCATCCCCGGGCGCGGTTCCGGCGTGGTGCCGGCAAAGCGGCCGGCGGCGCGGGCGTCCAGCACCTGCTCCGCGCCGGCGTGCAGATTGTGCAGCATGTCGCCGATCCCGCGCAGCCGGGTGGGCCGGAAATGCGGGCGAAATACCGCCGGCGCCGGTGCCGGCGCGTCGCCCGCCTCCAGCGCGCGGCCCTCGGCGCGCCATTTCGGTAGGCCGCCGTCCAGCACCGCCGCGGCGTCGTGCCCGAACAGCCCCATCAGCCACCAGCCGCGCGCGGCCGAGGCCAGGCCCTTCTGGTCGTAGAATACCACCCGCGTGTCGTTCGAGACGCCGAGCGCGCCGACCAGCCGGGCGAAGCGCCCGGCGGCGGGGACCATGTGCGGCAGATCGGTGTCGGGGTCGGCGATCTCGTCGATGTCGAAGAAGCGCGCGCCCGGGATATGCGCGGCGCGGAACTCGGTCCGTCCGTCCTTGGGTTCGTTCGGCAGGTATTTGGTGGCGTCGAAGACGACCAAATCCGGCTTGCCCAGTTCGGCGGCAAGAAATTCGGTGGTGACGAGCGGGGTCATCGGGGTCGGTTCCTTCGCGGGCAATGATGCGTCAGGGCGTCAGCGCAATCGTGATGCGGCGGTTCTGCTTGCCCTTGTTTTCGATCTTGAGCACCCGCACCGGCCCGATCTCGGCGGTGTTGGCGACATGGGTGCCGCCGCA
>DAHWNE010000037.1 GCA_027340195.1 Acetobacteraceae bacterium
TGAACAGCGACGCGCGGCAATTCGGTTTCGATGCGCCGGCGGCGCGCTACGCCGGGCGCGAGGTGCTGGTGCTGACGCCGGGGGCGGCGCCCGCGGGGTGGTTCGCGCGGGTGAAACAGCTGCCGGATGCGACGGTGACCTTCCGCGGGCGCGTGCTGCTGCGGGTGCATGTCTTCCGCGGCGAGGGGTTGCGGCCGATGGCCCAGGATTGAGCATCAGACATTCGTCATCCCCCCGTCCACCGAGATCGTCTGCCCGGTCACGTAGGAACTGTCCGCCGAGCACAGGAAGCGGATCACTCCGGCCACCTCCTCGGCCCGGCCGAACCGCCCGAGCGGAACGTCGGACGCGCCCTGTTCGCCGCGCGCCGCGATCAACCCGGCCGCCATCCGCGTATCGATGATCCCAGGCGCCACCGCGTTCACCAGCACCCGCGGCGCCAGCTTGCGCGCCAACGAGCGGGTCAGCCCCACCAGCCCACCCTTCGCCGCCGCATAGGCGGCGCGGTCGGGGCTGCCGCGGCGGAAGGCCAGCGAGCTCGCGAACACGATCCGCCCCGTCTCCGCCGCGCGCGGAATGAACGCCACCGCCATGTCATAGGCGTTGGTGAGGTTGGCGGCGATGGCGCGGTCCCACACCCCGTGATCCTCCGGGGAGAGCGGGTCGAACTCGAAGAGACCGGCCAGATGCACCAGCGCCGCCACCGTCCCGCCAGTCTGGTCCAGCGCCAGCGCGCACTCGGCCGGGGTGGCGAGCTCGGAGCGCCAGGCGGCCAGCCGGCCGGTGCCGAGCTCCCGCTCGGCGGCTTCCAGCGCCGCGGCGTCGCGGTCGATCAGCAGCACATGCGCGCCGCCGTCGAGGAACATTCGCGCGGTGGCGCGGCCGATGCCGCCGGCGCCGCCGGTGATGGCGATGCGTTGGTTGTAGAAAGGGGGCATCTCAGGCGGCCTCCGCCGGCAGGACCCGGTCGGCCATCACCTGCACCCGCCACATCATCCGCGGCTCATCGGGCAGGTAGTCGGCGACGGCGTTGTGGGTGGTGCCGATATTGTCCCACATCAGCACGTCTCCCTCGGTCCAGTGATGGGCATGGAGGTAGTCCGCGCGGTCCTGGTGGCGGAACAGGAAATCCAGCAGCGCGTCGGACTCGGCGCGCTCCATGCCGTCGATGGCGATGGTGTAGCCGGGGTTGGCATAGAGCACCATGCGCCCGGTCAGCGGATGGCGGCGGAAGATCGGCTGGGAGACCGGCGGCTTGCGTGCCCGTTGCTCGGCGGTCAACGGCTGGCGGTTGGCGCCGGGGCGGGTGCGCATCATGTCCCAGAACTTCACGAAATCATGGGTCGCGGTGCGGCCGGCCAGGCGCGTTTTCAGCGTCTCCGGCAGGTCATCATATGCGGCGTGCATGTTGCGGAACTGGGTCTCGCCGAGCGGCCTGCCGTGGCGGCGCGGGACATGGCGGGCATGGAGGATGTTGGCCAGCGCGATCTGGCGGGAATAGGACATGTCGGTGTGCCAGCCCTGGCCGGCGTCGGCGAGGCCGAGGCCGCGGCCGGCGCCGTCGGTCATGTTGGACAGTACCATCACCTGCGGCACCTCGGGCAGTTGGGCGGTGCCGGCGACGTGGATTTCGAGGCTGCCGAAGCGGGCACCGAAACCCGCCAGCGCCTCCGGCGAGAGGTCCTGGCCCGGGAAACACAGCACGCCATGCGCGCCCAGCGCCCCGAGCAGCGCCGCGGCGGCGGCATCGTCGAGCGGCTCTGCGAGATCGAGGCCGGTGACGGTGGCGCCGAGGGTTCGTCCAGTGGGGGTGATCTGCATCGAAGGGTCCTTCGCTCAGGCGGCGTGACGGCGCAGGAACGCCACCACCCGGTCATGCTGGGCGGCGAGATGGGCGGGGCCGCGCCAGTCGGTCAGCACCTCCACCCCCGGCAGCAGGGCGGCGAGTTCGGTGCTGGTGGCGGCCGGGTGGGGGATGTCGGTGCCGGGCAGTAACATCGTCGGTACCGGGCAGGCGCGGGCAAAGGCGCGATCGACGCTGAAGACGAAATCGCCCTGCCACATCCGCTGCCCGAATGCTTCCAGCGCCGCGGCGTCGAGCTCGGGGCGGGCGGCGCGCTGCTCGGCGCTCCATTCGGCGTGGGAGTCCTCGAAATAGCGCGGGTGCTCCGGGTGGCGGCCGATCGGGTTCTGCAGCACCGCGCAGGCGATGCGCGCCGGGGCGGCTTCGATCGCCTTCAGGCAGAAGCTGCCGCCGATGCAGCCGCCGAGCACGGCGAACCGCGCGCAGCCGAGCGCGTCCATCAAGGCCAGGTGATCGGCGGCGTAGCTGTGCCAGCCGTGATCGGCGCGGATGTCGGTGCGGGAGGCGCCGGCGTTGCGCTGGTCCATCTCGATCGCGGCGAAGCCGGCGGCGGCGAGGGCGCGCGGCCAGTCCACCCAGGGACGCGGCGGACCATCCGGCGGGGCGGGCCACATCGCCATGCGCGAGCGCAGCCCGCCGGGGGCGAACAGCAGGACCGGAAAGCCGGAGCCGTGGACCCGGTAGTGGATCTCGCCATCGGGGCGGGTCAGCACGGACATCGGTTCCTCCTGGGGTGTTTGCGCGAGCACGGGGCCGGCGGCGGCGGAAGTCAAGCCCGGGTGACGGGGGTGCGATCCGCGCCTAGGCTTGGGCGAACATCCTCCGGGAGGACGACGATGGCGCTGAAACGCATGGTGCTGCAGATCGGCATGGGCACCGATATCCGCGGTGGCGATTCCACCAAGGCCGCGGTGCGCGCGCTGCGCGACGCGCTGTGGCACAATTCGCTGAGCGTCGGCGCCGCGCTGGGGCAGGACGCGGATGCGATGCATGTCGCCGTCACCATCGGCGTGCCGCGGCCCGAGACGGTGGATCAGGCGGCGGTGCTGGCGGTGCTGCCGCACGGAACCGGCTCGGTGCGGGTGGTGGCGGGCGGGCTCGAGATTCCCTCCGAGACCGGCGGCGTGACGCTGATCGCCCAGGCGGCGGCGGAAGTCTTCCTGGAACTGGCGTGAGGGCGCGGACGATGGCCTCGAAACGGGTGATCCTGGAACTCGGCACCGGCAACGATCTGCACGGGGGCGATTACACCAAGGCGGCGCTGCGGGCAGTGGCGGACGCGCTGCATCACAGCTCGCTCAGCCTGATCGGCACG
>DAHWNE010000044.1 GCA_027340195.1 Acetobacteraceae bacterium
GCCGGCGGGCGGCGTGGTGGCGGTGATCGGCCCCAACGGGTCGGGCAAGTCCACCCTGTTCAACGTCATCACCGGCCTGGTGCCGGCAAGCCGCGGCTCCATCCGCTTCCGCGGCGAGGAGATCCTCGGCCTGCACGACCATCAGATCCTGTCCCGCGGCATCGCCCGCACCTTCCAGAACATCCGCCTGTTCCCCACGCTCACGGTGTTGCAGAACGTGCTGGTGGGCCAGCACGCGCGGCTGTCCACCGGCCTGTTCGGCGCCGTCTTCCGCCCCCCCGGCACGCGGCGGGAGGAACGGGCGGCGCAGGACTGGGCGCGGGAGGTGATCGCGATCTTCGGCAACCGCCTGACCCCGCGCCTCGATCAGGCGGTCTCCGGCCTCTCCTACGCCAACCGCCGCCGCACCGAGATCGCCCGCGCGCTTGCCTCCCGCCCGAAGTTGCTGCTGCTGGACGAACCCACCGCCGGCATGAACCCGGCCGAGACGCTGGAACTGGCCGAGCAGATCCGCGGCCTGAAATCGCTCGGCCTCACCGTGCTGCTGATCGAGCACAAGCTCGACGTGGTGACCCAGCTGGCCGACACCGTCTATGTGCTGGACCATGGCGAGATCATCGCCCACGGCTCCCCTGCGGAGGTCCGCCGCAACGAGGAGGTGTTGCGCGCCTATCTCGGCCGCAACGCCCAGGCCGCCGCCGCCGGAATCGCCGGAGCCAGCGATGCTGCTTGAGTTCAAGGACATCGATACCTATTACGGTGACCTGCACGTGCTCAAGCAGGTCAATTACGCGATCGAACAGGGTGAGATCGTCTGCCTGCTCGGCGGCAACGCCTGCGGCAAATCCACCACCATGAAAACCATCATGGGGGTGGTCCGTCCGGTGCGCGGCAGCGTGCTGTTCGACGGCCAGCCGATCGAGAAGCTGCCCACCGCGGAACGGGTCCGGCGCGGCATCGCCCCGGTGCTGGAAGCACGCCGCCTGTTCCCGCGCATGACGGTGTTCGAGAATCTCGAGATGGGCGCCTATCTGCGCGCCCGCGGCCCGGAGTTCGACCAGGACCTGGAACGGGTCTTCACCCTGTTCCCGCGGGTGAAGGAACGCCGCCACCAGATCGCCGGGACGCTGTCGGGGGGCGAGCAGCAGATGGTGGCAATGGGCCGCGCGCTGATGGCTCGCCCGCGTCTGCTCTGCATGGACGAACCCTCGATGGGCCTGTCGCCGCTCTATGTCGAGCAAGTGTTCGACATCATCCAGGCGATCAACCGCCAGGGCACCACCATCTTCATGGTGGAGCAGAACGCCAACATGGCGCTGCAGATCGCCCACCGCGCCTATGTGCTGCAGACCGGTCAGGTGGTGCTGTCCGGTCCGGCCGCCGAGCTGCGCGCCAATCCGCTGATCCGCGAGGCCTATCTGGGCGAGTTGCAGGTCCCCGCCGTCGCCTGAAGGGCTTGGCCTCCACGGGGGCTTTCCCGCCGCCGCGCGCTGCGCTACACGCCCCGCCAAGCCGGCACCCCTGGAGGCCGGCTTTTGGCATTTTCAGGAGCGAACCATGGCCAATGTTGTGACGATGACGGCCGAGGCGCGCGCGCGGTCCGGTAAGGGGGCGGCTCGCGCGACCCGGCGGGCGGGGCTGGTCCCCGCGGTGATCTATGGCGGGCACCAGCCGCCGGCGCTGATCGCGCTCGAGCCGCGCGCGGTGCTGCGCGAGCTGCACCGCCCCGGCTGGCAGTCCCGCGTCTATGAGCTCGCGGTCAACGGCAGCGCCGAACGCGCGCTGATCCGCGACGTGCAGTTCCACCCGGTTTCCGACGCGCCCGAACACGTCGATTTCCAGCGCCTCGCGCCCGGCGAGCGCATCCGCGTCACGGTGCCGGTGCATTTCGACAACGAAGGCCTGTCCTCCGGCCTCAAGCGCGGGGGCGTGCTCAACGTGGTGCGCCACGCGGTGGAAGTGCTGTGCGACCCCGACCACATCCCCGACCAGTTCGTGGCCGACCTCGCGGGTCTCGATTTCAACGACACCGTCCGCTGGCACGACCTGAAAGGCTCCGAGGGGATCCGCCCGGTCATCGCCGATCGCGACTTCGTGATCGCCACCGTCGCTCCGCCCACCAAGATGACCGAGGCCCAGGCGGCCGAGGGCGCACCGTCGGCGGCTCCGGCGGCGGCACCCGCGGCGGCGGCCAAGGCGGCCCCGGCGAAGGCGGCGCCCGCGTCCAAGGGCAAGAAGTAGCCCGCGCCGCGGTGATCCGATGCTGCTCTGGGTCGGCCTCGGCAACCCCGAGCCGGGGATGGCGCGCAACCGCCACAACATCGGCTTCATGGCGGTCGATACCATCGCCATCCGCCACGGGTTCGGCCCGTGGCGGGCCCGGTTCAAGGGGCTGGCGGCGGAAGGCACCATCGCCGGGGAGAAGGTGCTGGCGCTGAAGCCGCAGACCTACATGAACGCCTCCGGCGAAAGCGTGCAGGCGGCGGCGGCCTTCTTCAAGCTGCCGCCGGGGGCGATCACGGTGTTCCATGACGAGCTCGACCTGGTGCCGGGCAAGCTGCGGGTGAAACTCGGCGGCGGCGCGGCCGGCCATAACGGGCTGCGCAGCATGGACCGGATGCTCGGCACGCCGGAGTATTGGCGGGTGCGGCTCGGGATCGGCCATCCGGGGGTGAAGGAGCGGGTGCTGGGCCATGTGCTGGGCGATTTCGCCGCCCAGGATCGCGACTGGCTGATCCCGCTGCTGGACGCCGTGGCCGACGCCGCCGCCCTGCTGGTGACCGGGGAGCCGGAGGCGTTCATGTCCCGGGTGGCGCAGGCGATGCAGGCGGCGGAGGGGCGCGCGTAATGGGGTTCAACTGCGGCATCGTCGGGCTGCCGAATGTCGGCAAATCGACCCTGTTCAACGCGCTCACCGCCACCGCGCAGGCGCAGGCGGCGAACTACCCGTTCTGCACCATCGAACCCAATATCGGTCGGGTCGCGGTGCCCGATCCGCGGCTCGCGGTGCTGGCCGCGATCGGCAAATCGGCGAAGATCGTGCCCACCGTGCTGGAGTTCGTGGATATCGCCGGCCTCGTGCGCGGCGCCTCCCGCGGGGAGGGGCTGGGCAACCAGTTCCTCGGCAACATCCGCGAGGTGGACGCCATCATCCATGTGCTGCGCTGCTTCGAGGATGCCGATGTGGTGCATGTGGACGGCGGCGTGGATCCGCTGCGCGATGCCGCGACGGTGGATACCGAACTCATGCTGGCCGACCTGGAAAGCCTCGAGAAGCGCGTGCCCGGCCTGCAGAAACGGGCCCGCGGCGGGGACAAGGACAGCGCCGCCCAGCTGGCGCTGATCGAGCCGCTCACCGCGGCGCTGGCAGCCGGCCGGCCGGCACGCACCGCCATCCCGCCCGGCCAGGCCGAGACGGTCCGCCGGCTGGGCCTGCTGACCGCCAAGCCGGTGCTCTATGTGTGCAACGTGGAGGAGGCCGCCGCCGCCACCGGCAATGCCCATTCCGCCGCGGTCGCTGCCCATGCCGAAGCCGAGGGCGCGCCGGCGGTGGTGGTCTCGGCCGCGATCGAGGCCGAGGTGGCGCAGCTGCCGGAGGCTGAGCGCGGCGAGTTCCTGACCGGCCTCGGGCTGGCCGACAGCGGGCTGGACCGGGTCATCCGGGCCGGCTACGCGCTGCTGGGGCTCATCACCTATTTCACCGTCGGCCCCAAGGAGACCCGCGCCTGGACCATCCCGCGCGGCACCCGCGCCCCTCAGGCGGCGGGCGTGATCCATGGCGATTTCGAGCGCGGGTTCATCGCCTGCGAGACCATCGCCTATGCCGACTACGTGGCCGGCAACGGCGAGGCCGGGGCGCGGGAGGCGGGACGGCTGCGGGTGGAAGGGCGGGATTACGTGGTGGCCGACGGGGACGTGCTGCTGTTCCGCTTCAACGTGTGATCTTCTCCACGATCTTGAACCGCCGGCACGGCACCGCCACCTGCTCGATATGAAGTCCCCTCGCCCCCCGCTGATCGAGATGCGCCTCGACGGCGAGATCATCCCGCCCCGCTCGCTCTGGCCCGCCCGTATCGCCGCCTGGGCAGCGCTGATCGCGGTGCTGGCCGGGCTCGCCGTGCTCGCCGCGGTCGCGTTCTGGCTGGCGGCCGCCCTGCTGCCGGTGGCGATCCTGGCCGGGTTGGTGGCCTGGGCGGCGATCCGGTTCCAGCTCTGGCGGTCAGGCCGCGGCGGCAACCGGTTCGGCTAGGCCGCATTCCGCCGCCAGCAGGCTGTAGGAATGACGCCGCGCGTCGGCGTCATGTACGGTGGTCAGCACCGCGATCTCGCTCACGTCGTGTGCCTCGGCGAGGGCTCGCAGCCTCGCCGCCACCTCCGGCGCGGTGCCGGCCAGCGCCCGTGCGCGCAGCCGTGCGATGCGGGCGCGTTCGCCTTCGGAGTACGGGCGCGCCAACGCCTCCTCGGGGGAGGGCAGGGCCTTGTAGATGCCGCGGTCGCGGTCCAGCCGCCAGGCGGCCCGCGACGCGAACAGATGATCGGCCTCCGCCTCGGTCCCGGCAGCCAGCGCCCAGACGCACAGCGCGGCATGCGGCGCCGGCCAGCGCGCCGAGGGGCGGAACTGGGCGCGATAGGTAGCCAGGGCTTCCTCGGTGCCGTGGCCATCGGTGATGAAATGGGCGAAGCAGAACGGCAGTCCGAAATACCCGGCCACCTGCGCGCCATAGGTGGAACTGCCCAGCATCCAGAGCTCGGGCGCGGTCGGGCCTTGCGGATGGGCGACGATGTCGTGGAACGGATGACCGGCGATCAGCGGCTCACCCGCCACCCAGGCGGCGAGATCGCGGACCTGGGCGGGAAACTCGGCCGCGGCGGTCTCGGCCAGCGGATTGAGCGCGAAGGCGGTGCGCCCGTCCGAGCCCGGGGCCCGGCCCAGGCCGAGGTCGATCCGCCCTGGGGCGAGCGCTTCCAGCACCCGGAACTGTTCGGCCACTTTCAGTGCCGAATAATGCGGCAGCATCACCCCGGCACTGCCCAGGCGGATGCGGGTGGTGGTGACCGCGAGGGCCGCCAGCAGCACTTCCGGCGCGGTGCCGGCGATGGCGGCCGAGTTGTGGTGCTCGGCCACCCAGTAGCGGGCATAGCCGAGGGCCTCGCAATGGCGCGCGAGAGCCAGGGATTCCTGGATCGAGGCCGAAGGCGGGCGGCCGGTGACGATGGTCGATTGGTCGAGGACCGAGAGACGGAGCATGGGCGCGGGATTCCGGATCTGCCCGAACATGGGCGGTCGGGTGGGGGGCGCGCAAGGCGCATGAGTTCGGCCAGATTCCGACGCGGCGTGGTCCCGCTCCTTCGAGCAGCCCTCCAGGCCCGAGTTACACCGGCAGCCGGATCCGCGCCCGCAGCCCTCCCAGCCGGCTGTCTTCCAGCACGATCTCCCCCCCATGCGCGCGCACGATGTCCCGGGCGATGGTCAGCCCGAGCCCAGTGCCGCCGTCGGCCCCGGACTCGAAGGGGCGAAATGCCGCCTCCCGCTTCTCGGCCGGAATACCCGGCCCGTCATCGTCCACCGTCACCTGCACCCCGCGCGCGCCCAACGGGGTCGCCGCCAGCACCACCCGCCTCGCGTGGCGGGTCGCGTTATCCACCAGATTGGTCAC
>DAHWNE010000075.1 GCA_027340195.1 Acetobacteraceae bacterium
GTCATCAGCAGCGAGGACGAGGAGGAGGCGATCACCGCGCCGGGCGGCGTCGCCGCGTCCAGCCGGGCGAACAGGGCCTGTTTCAGCGTCAGGTCCTCGGGTCCGTTCTCCTGCACGAACTCGGCCTCCGCCACCGCCTCCTCCGGGGTGGCGACGAAGCGCAGCCGTGCCGGATCGGCTCCCGGGGCCAGCCCCAGCGCGGTGAGCGCCGGCCAGGCGGCGGCGACCGCGGCGCGCAACGCCGTCTCCGCCCCCGGCGCCGGATCGGTCGCGGTCACGTCGAGCCCGTGGGCGAGGAACAGCGCCGCCCAGCTGGCGCCGATGACGCCGGTGGAGATCACCGCGACGCGGCGGATATCGGTCATGGCGACGGGTCCTTCACGGTCAGACTCTCGGCCCGCCCCGCCAGGAACCGCTCCACCCCCTCGGCGGCGGCGGCGCCCGATTGGGCCAGCGCGGCGGTCAGGCTCTCCACGAACAGCCCGTCCGCCTCCGCCATGTCCTGGATGCGCGGCAGGGCGTGCAGGATGCCCAGCACCGAAAGCTCGGGCAAGGACGCGATGCGGGCGGCCAGCGCGCCGGCTTTGTCCGCCGCCGTGCCTTCGGGGACCAGGTAGCTCACCAGCCCGGCCCGCTCGGCCTCCGCGGCGCTCAGCACGCGGCCGGTCAGCATCATGTCGGTCATCCGCGCCGCCCCGATCAGCCGCGCCAGATGCACCGAGGCGCCGCCGCCGACATAGATGCCGCGCGCCGCTTCCGGCAGGGCGAAGAACGCCGAGGCGTCGGCGACCCGGATATGGCAGGCGCTGGCGATTTCGAGCCCGCCGCCGATCACCGCCCCGTGCAGCGCCGCCACCGCCGGGATCGGCCCGCCCCGCAGCGCCGCGAGGCCGCGGTGCCAGCCGCGCGAGTGATGGAACACCGCCGCCGGATCGCGCGCCCGATGCTCGGCGAGATCGAGCCCGGCGCAGAAGGCTGGGCCATGCCCGTGCAGCACGATGGCGCGCGCCTCGGACTGGGCCCGGGCGATGGCGGCGGCGAGGGCGGCGAACAGCGCGTCGGAGACGGCGTTGCGCTTGTCGGGCCGGTCGAGGCCGATCCAGGCCACGCGGTCGCGCACATCGTAGGTCACCAGCCCCATGCCTGCGGTGTAGCCGCGGGCACGCGGCGCTGGCAATTCCCGCCCGCTTCTGGTTTGACGGTCCGGCATCGACCGGACCCGAGTCCCATGGCGCCCGTCCTTACCATCGCGCAGCAGAAAGGCGGCACCGGCAAGACCACGCTGGCCGCGCATCTGGCCGCCGCCTTCGCCGCCTCCCGCCGGGTCGCGCTGCTGGATATCGACCCGCAGCGCAGCCTGCGCCGCTGGCACGAGCTGCGTTCGGCCCGGGTCCCGGCGCCGGCGGCGATCGCCTTCGCCGATACCGCCGGCTGGCGGCTGTCCGGCACCCTGGACCAGCTGCGCCGCGCCCATGATCTGGTGCTGATCGACAGCCCGCCGCAGATCGACACCGAAGCCCGGCTGGCGATCCGCGCCGCCGATCTGGTGCTGGTGCCGGTGCAGCCGAGCCCGCTCGATCTCTGGGCCGCCGAGGGGACCCTGGCGCTGGCGGCGGCCGAGCATCGCCCGGTGCGGCTGGTGCTCAACCGCGCCCCCGGCGGCGGGCGGCTGCGCGCGGCGATCGAGGCCGAGATCGGCGCGCGCGCCCTGCCGCGGCTTGCCGCGGTGCTGGGCAACCGGGTGGGCTTCGCCACCGCCTTCGCCGCCGGTCTCGGCGTGACGGAGGCCTCCCGCCGCGGCCCGGCGGTTGCGGAATTGCTGGCGCTCGTCGCCGAAATCGAGGAACTCCTGGCATGACCCTGTTGACCAACCCGTGGGGCTGGCTGCTTGCCCTGCATATTCTCTGCGCGGTGTTCTGGGTGGGGGGGATGTTCTTCGCCCTCCACGTGGTCCGCCCGAGCCTCGCGGTGCTGGAGCCGCCGCAGCGCGTGGCGCTGCATCACCGCATCTTCGCCCGTTTCTTCCGCGTGGTGTGGGGGGTGATGGTGCTGATCCTGGCCTCGGGCTTCGGGCTGATCGCCGGGGTGTACGGCGGGTTCCGCCACCTGCCGTGGAATATCAACGCCATGATGGGGCTGGGGCTGGTGATGGCGGCGGTGTTCGTGCTGATCGTGTTCGGCCCCTACCGGCGGTTCCGCGCCGCGGTGGGCACCGCCCGCGCGCTGGAGGCCGCCGAGCGCATTCGCCGGCTGATCGCGCTCAACCTGGTACTGGGCACCATCGTGGTGGTGCTGGCGGCGTTATAGCGCGCCGGACCGCTTGACCCGATGGGTCCGCCCGACCATTCTCCGCCGCAACCGAACCCGCCTTCCGGCTCCGCCCCGGGGGGGCGGGGAGGTCGGCTTGGACCAGGGCTTCTTCACGCACGGCGCAACAGAAAGGGGACACGATGCCTCAGGTATCCCTGACGGTGAACGGCACGCAGCACACGGTGGAGGTGGAGAACCGCACCCTGCTGGTGGAACTGTTGCGCGAGAAGATCGGCCTGACCGGAACCCATGTCGGCTGCGATACCTCGCAATGCGGCGCCTGCGTGGTGCATGTCGATGGCACTTCCGTGAAATCCTGCACCATGCTGGCGGTCCAGGCCGATGGGGCGAAGGTCACCACGATCGAGGGGCTGGCCGCCGCCGACGGCACCCTGCACCCGATGCAGGAGATGTTCCGCGAGCATCACGCCCTGCAATGCGGCTTCTGCACCCCGGGCATGGTGATGAGCGCGATCGACCTGGTGCAGTCGCACCCGGAGGGGCTGACCGAGCACCAGATCCGCGAGGGCCTCGAGGGCAATCTCTGCCGCTGCACCGGCTACCATAACATCGTGAAGGCGATCGCCGCGGCCTGGCCGCTGATGCAGGGCAAGACCATGCCGGTCGCCGCCGAATAACCAGAAACGGGAGGGTCCGAGAATGGGTCACGACGGGATCGGCGCCTCGGTCCGGCGCAAGGAAGACCTCCGGTTCCTCAACGGGCGGGGGCATTACACCGACGACGTGAACCGGCCGGGGCAACTCTACGCCTATATCCGCCGCTCGGACCGCCCCCATGCGCGGCTGGGCGCGATCGACACCTCGGCGGCCAAGGCCTCCCCCGGCGTCGTGGCGGTGTTCACCGGCGCGGATATGCAAGCGGACGGCGTCGGCGGGCTGCCCTGCGGGTGGCAGATCCACAACAAGGACGGCAGCCCGATGGCCGAGCCGCCGCATCCGGTGCTGGCGGTGGGCAAGGTGCGCCATGTCGGTGACCCGGTGGCGGTGGTGATCGCCCATACCCGCCAGCAGGCCAAGGACGCGGCCTAGAAACTCGCGATCGACTACCAGGACCTTCCCGGCGCGGCGGGGATGCGCGAGGCGCTGGCCCCCGGGGCGGCGCCGGTGCATGACGAGGTGCCCGGAAACGTCTGCTACGACTGGCACATCGGCGACAAGGCGGCGGTGGACGCGGCGTTCGCGGCGGCGGCGAAGGTCGTGAAGCTGGAACTCGAGAACAACCGGCTGATTCCGAACGCGATGGAGCCGCGCGCCGCGGTGGGCGATTTCGACCCGATGTCGGGCGACTACACGCTGATCACCACCAGCCAGAACCCGCATGTGATCCGGCTGCTGATGGGCGCCTTCGTGCTGCACATCCCGGAGAACCACCTGCGCGTGATCGCCCCCGACGTGGGCGGCGGGTTCGGTTCCAAAATCTACCACTACGCCGAGGAGGCGATCGTCACCTGGGCCGCCGGCAAGCTGAAGCGGGCGGTGAAATGGACCGCCGAGCGCACCGAGAGCTTCATGTCGGACGCCCACGGGCGCGACCACATCTCCACCGCCGAGCTGGCGCTGGACAAGGACGGGCATTTCCTGGCGCTGCGCGTTGCGACCCTGGCGAACATGGGCGCCTATCTGTCCACCTTCGCCCCCTG
>DAHWNE010000082.1 GCA_027340195.1 Acetobacteraceae bacterium
GGGCCGGCGGCCGGCCGGAATCGGGCAGCACCTGGCAGCCGGCGGACGGCACCGACAGCCTTCCCGCGACCAGTTCCGCCGCGGCGGCGCGATGCAGCGCGAAGGAGAGCAGCGGCCCCAGCGCCGCCAGCGCCGCGACCGCCAGCGCCGCCGCGAGTCCGCGCGCGACCCCCGCCGGCGCCGCCGGCTGAGCGCGGTCCGGATGGCGGGTCCAGCCGCCCAGATCCTCGCGGAACGGCAGGCCCAGCAGCACCAGCAACAGGATCACGATGGAGAAGAACAGCCAGCCATACAGCACATGATCGGTCGCCGCCGCCTGCGCGCTGCCGAGCAGGTAGCCCAGCGTCACGATGCCGAGCGCCCGAATGCCGTTGGCGATCACCGGCACGAACAGCGAGATCAGGATGAACACCGCCCGTCGCTTTGGCGAACGATACATCATCAGCGCATAGAGGCAGGCGAAGGCGATGGCGGCGATCAGGAAGCGCAGCCCGGCGCAGGCCTGGGCGATATAGAACATGCCCCCCGGAATCTGGATGGTGTTCGCGTCGATATAGTTCGGTATACCAAACAAATTCAGCCCGGCGCCGACGAACCAGGTGGTGAAGCTTTGCAGCTGTGGGGTGATGAAGGCGCCGAACGGCGCCAGGAAATAGAGATAGAGCAGCGGCCCGAGCAGCAGCCGGTAGACCTCGATCCCGAGCACGCCGAGGAACAGCACCTGCAGCATGGTCATGGCGGCGAGCTGGCGGCCCTCCATGATGCCCAGCCGGTCGGCCAGCAACCATACCAACGCGAGCGGCAGCACCAGCAGCGCCACCTGCGGGATCGGCCTGGTCACCGCGCCGGCCAACCGCGCCCGCCGGTCCCACAGCAGCCAGAAGGTAATGGGAAGGATCAGGAAGCCGTGGTTATAGGCGGTGGATTGCATCCACACCCGCACCGCTGCCTCCGCCTCCGGATAGAACAGCGCCGCCCAGGCAGCGATCCCCAGCGCCAGCGCCGGCCAGGCCGGGCGCAGCCCCGCGAGTGCCGCCGGGCGGCGCGGCTGGGTGAAGGTGGTCTCGGCATCCATGGCGCGTGTCCCTGCGAGCTACCCGAGCCCGCGCACGATCGGCGGGCCGAGCAGATTGGCCACCGGCAGCGGCAGGCGCTTCCAGGCGGCGATGAACAGACGGAATTTCGGATTGAGCGGGTTGAGGTTCGGCACCTTCGCACCCGGGGCGAGCTGGAAGCGGTAGTTCAGCGGCGTCGGCGTGAAGCCCCAGTTGCGCTTGAACGCATGCGCGCCGGTGCCTTCCTTGCTGCGCCCGAAATCGAACACGCGCGCGCCGCGGGCGGCGGCGCGGCGCATCACCTCCCAATACATGAAGTCGTTGCCGGCGCGTTCGCGGGCTCGCGCCGTGCCGCCGCCGTAATAAGGCAGCACCTCGTCGCGGAAATAGAAGTTCAGCACCGCGGCGATGGGGGTTTCGCCATCCAGCACGGTCAGCACCTCGGCGTCGGCGCCGAAGACATCCAGCAGCAGGCGGAAATAGCGGCGTGAAAACACCGGCGTGCCCAGGTTGCGCACGCTTTCCGCGTAGACCCGGTGCAGCCGGTCGGCGTCGCGGTCCACCACCGAGCGCAGCCCGCGGTCGATCCCCTTGCGCACCATCGCCCGCTGCTTGCGCGGAATGGATTTCAGGTTGGCCGCCTCGTCGGGCAAGATCGGGCGACGGAAGGTGACATAGATGTCGCCGCCGGGGACGAAGCCCGCCTCGTCCAGCGCCGCCGCCAGCGCGCCCGCCGGCGGGTCGCGGAAGCGCAGCTCCGCCGAGGCGGCCCCGGTGCGCGCGCGCACCTGCCCGGCATGGGCAAGCAAGGCGGCGGCGGATTCCCCATCGGCCGCCAGCGGCCCGCCGTGGACGCAGAACGGCGCCGAGATCAGCGCGTTGCCGAACAGCGCGCTACGCACCTGGCCGATCGGCAGCACCCCGGTAATGGCGCCGTCGCGCTCGGCGAAGGCATAGGCGGTGGGATGGCGAAAGGCGCGGGTGATGACGTCGCGCCAGCCGGCGCGATGAAAGAACGTGCCGTCCGGATGGGCGGCGACGAAGCGGTCCCAGGCCGGGGCGGCGGCATCGGTCAACGGGCGGATGGCCAGGCTCACGCCGCAGGCTCCGGGGCGCGGTCCTGGGCGGCGAGCAGGGGCGCAAACACGCGATCCATCCGGTCCCAGGCGAAATC
>DAHWNE010000109.1 GCA_027340195.1 Acetobacteraceae bacterium
ACGCGGGTGCAGACCTTGCAGACGATCCGCACCAGCCGCGCACTGACCGGGGTACCGCTTTGAGCTGATGGCTTAATCCGCGCCTCTCGCGGATTTGTGAGTGGTTTGTAACCCGCAACATGCGTATTCTGGTTCCGATCCATCACGGTGGCGTGATGGGATCGGATCGGAGTGGTTCGCATGTCGGCTGTCCGTCCCGCCTTGCTGGTGGCGCTCGTTTCGGGCGTGGTGCTCGGGCTCGCCGGCTGCGCCTCGGTGCCCGACGCTCCGCTGGCCGCGGCAACCCCGGTGGCCAAGCCCGCGCCGCCGCCGGTTTCGGTGGTGGCCGCCGCGATCGGGCAGCGGCTGGACGCGATGCTCGCCGCCAACACGACCCACCGCCCCTGAGGCACCCGTGCCCGCGCTGCGGAACTCCCGGCCGAGTGACTGGCTGGGGGAGTTGTTGCAGCACCTGGGCCTGCTGGCCCTGGCCGGCGCGTTCGGCACCCTGAGCTGGCAGGCGGTGTTGTGGTGGACCGGTGGCGATTGGCCCGACTTCCCGCTGGCCGATCTCTGGTCCGCGACGGGCGGCAATTTTCCCGATCTGCCCTGGCCCGGCGCCGAACAGGCCCTTCTGTGGCTCGCCGACAAGCCGCTGAGCGCGGTGCTGGCCGGGCTGGGCACGGCGCTGGTGGTGCTCGGGCGCGGGCTGGCGGGGGGCTGATCCGGCATTAACCGAACGGAAAGGCGGCACGCCCATGCTGCCCGCGATTGCGGGAGTATGGCCCGATGCCCGACCTGCCGGTCGTGGATGTCAACCTGTTCGTCCATGACGGCGCGGCCACGGTGGGGGCCGCGATCGAGAGCGTGCTGGCCCAGACCTGGCCCGCGCTGCGACTGACCCTGATCGACGACGGCTCCACCGACGCCACCGCCGCGGTGCTGGCGGGCTACGCCGATCGTCCCGGCACCCGCACGATCCGCCTGCGCCATAACGGCGGCGCGGTGGCCGCGTTCCAGCGTGGCTTCTGGTTGGGCGATGCCGACTTCGTCATGCCGAAATCGGCCGACGATCTGATCGCGCCGGATTTCGTCGCCCGCTGCATGGCGGTGCTGACGGCGCATCCGGACTGCGCGATGTGCCACGCCGGGGGGCTGATCTTCACCGGCACCGATACGGTGCGCGCGGTCTATCCGCCCGAGCACCGGCTGGACGCGACCGCGCCCGATGCGTCGGCCCGGGCGCGGCAGGTGATGGCGCGCTACACGTCCTCGCCGTCGTTCTGGGGCGTGTATCGCCGCGCGGCCACCGAGCGCCTGTCGCCGATCCGCTACCGCGCCGGGTGGGATCATGTGGTGCTGGCCGAACTCGCGCTGTGGGGCGAGATCCGTCATGTGCCGGAAGTTCTGTACTTTCGCCGCGACGGCGGCCGGCCGGTGCTGACCCTGGCGCGCGCGGCCACCGCGCAGGGGCGGGTTGGGCTGCCGCTCGACGATACGCTGGCCGAGGCGCGCTGGCGCACCCCGCTCATCACCACCGCCTGGGCGCATCTCGAAATGTTCGCCGCGGTGGCGCTGCCCCACAACGTCCGGCTGGGGCTGATGGAGGACGCGGTGGCGATCTTCCGCGCCCGCTGGCGCGAGCCGATGCGCGCCGAGGCGGCGGGGCTGGACGCCTGGCTGCCCGGACGGATCGCCGCTCTCGAGTCCTGTTCGCCGCTGGAGGCGCGGTTTCACGCCTCCGCCCTGGCCGAGGCCATCGCGGCCGCCGGCGCCCTTATCCCGGAGGTGGATCTGACCATGCATGCCCTGGAACTGGCCGCGCGCGCGGGTGCCCCCCGCCGCGCCGCCGCCTGAGCGGCGCCGATGGACGGCATCGCCGCCGCCGCGCTCCGGCTGCATCTGGGTTGCGGCACAAGGGTGCTGCCGGGCTGGGTGAATATCGACCGCATCGCGCGCGCCGCCGGGGTGGTGACGGATATCGACCCGACCACCCTGCCCTACCCCGACGCCTCGGTGGCCGAGGTGCTGGCCGAGCATCTGTTCGAGCATTTCTCCTTCGCCGAGGAAGGTCTGGTCTGGCTCGAAATGGCGCGCGTGCTTCGCCCCGGCGGGGTGCTGCGCCTCGAAGTGCCGGATTTCGAATGGGTCTGTGCGCAGTTCCTCGCCGCGCGCGACGAGTGGCGGGATTTCTACGTGGTCGGTGCCGCCGATCACTATGCGGGGTGCGGCCGGGCGCTGGATCAGCGCTGGGGGATTCTGCAAACCATGTTCTTCGGCAATCAGAACGGGGTCGGGCAGTTCCATCGCAGCGCCTACACCGCGGGCAAGCTGCGCGCGATCGCGACCCAGCTGGGATTCTCCGCGATCGAAATCGAAACGGTCTTCAACAAGGGCGGTCACGCGCTCCGCGCGATTCTGACCCGATAGGAGCGCGATGCGCATCTTCGTGACCGGCATCGCCGGGTTCCTGGGTAGCCACCTGGCCGAGCGCCTGCTGGCGATGGGCCACCATGTGGTCGGCTGCGATTCGCTGCTGGGCGGAGAGCTGGTCAACGTCCCGCCGGAGGCGGAGTTCTACCAGTACGACTGCCGCGACTTCAATGCGATGGCGAAAGTGATGAAAGGCGCCGAGCTGATCTATCACTGCGCCGCCACCGCCTATGAGGGGTTGTCGGTGTTCGCCCCGGCAATGATCATGGACAATATCCTGAGCGGGTCGGTCGCGGTCTTCTCGGCCGCCATCGCCGGCGGGGCGCGGCGGATCGTGTTCTGCTCCTCGATGGCGCGCTACGGCACCAACCAGGTGCCGTTCGAGGAAGGGTTCGATCCGCGCCCGCAGGACCCGTATGGGATCGCCAAGGTGGCGGCCGAGGCGGCGCTGCGCAACCTCGCCGCCGCGCACGGGGTGGAATACGCCATCGCGGTGCCCCACAACATCATCGGCCGGCGACAGAAATTCGACGATCCGTACCGCAACGTCGCCTCCATCATGGCCAACCTCATGCTGCAGGGCCGCCAGCCCTTCATCTACGGCGACGGGGAACAGCAGCGCTGCTTCTCCCATGTCGAGGATTGTCTTTCCTGCCTGCTGGCGATGGGGCTGACGGACCGCGGCCTGTCGCAGGTGGTCAATATCGGTCCCGACGAGGAATTCGTGACGATCAATGCGTTGTTCCGGAGGCTTAAGGACATCACGGGGTTCGAGGGGCAGGCGATCCACCTCAAGGACCGTCCGGCGGAGGTGAAGCACGCCTGGTGCTCATCCGAGCGCGCGCGCCGGCTGCTGGGCTACCGCACCACCCGCGACCTGGACGCCGGGCTGCGCGACGTGGTGGATCACATCCGCACGCTGGGGCCGCGCAAGTTCCGCTACCACCTCGACCTCGAGATCCGCACCGCGCGCACCCCGCGCACCTGGACCGAGCGGCTGATGTGATGGAGGGCATCGATCCCGACGCGCTGCCGCGCGCGATCGCGCTGCGCTACGACGCCGGCGAGATCGTGTTCCCCGCCGGCGGCGCGCCGGTGCTGGAACGCTGCGCCTATCAGGGATCGGGGCTGCGGGTTTACGGCAAGAGCACCGATTTCCTCGACGATCCGCGGTTCCGCCGCGCCCACGGGCGGGGCTGGGCGGCGCGCGGACGCAAGGGGGCGGGCATCGACGACAATCGCTGGATCGTCCACGTGGCGCTCTGGGCGGCGAGCCAGGCCGCGCGCCTGGACGGCGATTTCGTGGAATGCGGCGTCGATACCGGGATGATGTCGATCGCGATCTGCGAGTGGCTGGATTTCAACACCCAGGACCGCGATTTCTGGCTGTTCGACACCTTCGCCGGCATCCCCGAGGGGCAGATGACCGCCGAGGAACGCGCCGGCATCGGCGGCTGGCACAACCGGCACAGCTACGAGGAATGTTTCGCCGCCGCCACCGCCAATTTCGCCGCCTGGCCGCGCTGCCGGCTGATCCGCGGCGAGGTACCCGGGAGCCTCGCCGCCTTCCCCGCCGACCGCGCGGTCGCCTACCTCTCGATCGATATGAACATCGTCGCCCCGGAGATCGCGGCGCTGGAGTTCTTCTGGGACCGGCTGGTGCCGGGGGCGGTGGTGCT
>DAHWNE010000150.1 GCA_027340195.1 Acetobacteraceae bacterium
TGAAGGCGGTGCAGACCAGCGGGTGAAGCTGGATCGCCTTGCCTTCGATCAGCACCGGCTCAAACGCCTGGATGCCGAGCCGGTGCAGGGTGGGGGCGCGGTTGAGCATCACCGGATGCTCGCGGATCACCTCTTCGAGGATGTCCCACACCTCGGGCCGTTCCTTCTCCACCATCCGCTTGGCGGCTTTGATGGTGGTGGCGTGGCCGTATTTCTCCAGCTTGGCGTAGATGAACGGCTTGAACAGTTCGAGCGCCATCTTCTTCGGCAGCCCGCACTGGTGCAGCTTGAGCTCCGGCCCCACCACGATGACGGACCGTCCCGAGTAATCGACCCGCTTGCCGAGCAGGTTCTGGCGGAACCGGCCCTGCTTGCCCTTCAGCATGTCGGAGAGCGACTTGAGCGGGCGCTTGTTGGCGCCCGTGATGGCGCGGCCGCGCCGGCCGTTGTCGAACAGCGCGTCCACCGATTCCTGCAACATGCGCTTCTCGTTGCGCACGATGATGTCGGGCGCGCGCAGCTCGATCAGCCGCTTGAGGCGGTTGTTGCGGTTGATGACCCGCCGGTACAGGTCATTGAGGTCGGAGGTCGCGAACCGCCCGCCATCCAGCGGCACCAGCGGACGCAGCTCGGGCGGGATCACCGGCACCACTTCCAGGATCATCCAGTCGGGCTTGGCGCCGGATTCCGCGAAGGCCTCGATCAGCTTGAGGCGCTTGACCAGCTTCTTGCGCTTGGCCTCGCTGGTGGTTTCCTTGAGCTCCTGGCGCAGCTGCACCTTCTCGGCATCGAGGTCGATCTTCTTGAGTATCTTCTTGATCGCCTCGGCACCGATGCCGACCTCGAACTGGTCCTCGCCGAACTCGTCCTGCTTGGCCGCCAGCTGGTCCTCGTTCAGCAGCTGATACTGCTTGAGGTCGGTGGTGCCGGGCTCCAGCACCACGTAGCTCTCGAAATAGAGGATCTTCTCCAGGTCCTTGAGCGTGAGATCGACCATCAGGCCGATCCGGCTCGGCAGCGACTTCAGGAACCAGATATGCGCCACCGGCGAGGCCAACTCGATATGGCCCATCCGCTCGCGGCGAACCTTCGCCAGCGTAACCTCGACGCCGCATTTCTCGCAGATGATGCCGCGGAATTTCATCCGCTTGTACTTGCCGCACAGGCACTCGTAGTCCTTGATCGGCCCGAAGATGCGGGCGCAGAACAGCCCGTCCCGCTCCGGCTTGAAGGTGCGGTAGTTGATGGTCTCGGGCTTCTTGATCTCGCCGTAGGACCAGCTGCGGATCTGCTCCGGGCTGGCCATCTGAATGCGGATCTGGTCGAACGTCATCGCCTGGCCGGTTTGGCCAAGGATCTTCATCAGGTCGCTCATGCGTGGTCCTGTCCCTGCATCGGGGGAAAACGGTACGGACGGCGGTCAGGCCGCCCGGTTATCCAGCTCGACATTCAGCCCAAGGGATTTCAGTTCCTTTGTCAGCACGTTGAAGCTTTCGGGGATGCCGGCCTCGAAATTGTCCTGCTCGCGCACGATCGCCTCATAGACCTTGGTGCGGCCGGACACGTCGTCGGATTTCACCGTCAGCATCTCCTGCAAGGTGTAGGCGGCCCCGTAGGCTTCCAGCGCCCAGACCTCCATTTCCCCGAAGCGCTGGCCGCCGAACTGGGCCTTGCCGCCCAGCGGCTGCTGGGTGACCAGCGAATAGGGGCCGATCGAGCGGGCATGGATCTTATCGTCCACGAGGTGGTGCAGCTTCAGCATGTAGATATAGCCCACCGTCACCTTGCGCTCGAACGGCTCGCCGGTGCGCCCGTCGGTCAGCACCACCTGGCCCGAGGTGTCGAGCCCGGCCTTGGCCAGCATCTCTTCGATATCGGACATCCGGGCGCCGTCGAACACCGGGGTGGCGATCGGCACGCCCTTGCGCAGGTTATTGGCAAGCTCCACCAGCTGGTCGGTCGGCAGGTCGGCGATCTCGCGGCGGAACACCTCATCGCCATAGACGGCGCGCAGCTTGTCAAGCAGCTCCTGACGCGCGTTACCGGTGCGCTGGTACTCATCAACCAGCGCGCCGATCTGCTTGCCCAGATTGGCGCAGGCCCAGCCCAGATGGGTCTCCAGGATCTGCCCCACGTTCATCCGGCTCGGCACGCCGAGCGGATTGAGCACCAGATCGACCGGAGTGCCGTCCTCCAGGAACGGCATGTCCTCGACCGGCACCACCCGCGAGACCACACCCTTGTTGCCGTGCCGGCCGGCCATCTTGTCACCCGGTTGCAGCTTGCGCTTCACCGCGATGAACACCTTGACCATCTTCATCACGCCGGGCGGCAGCTCGTCGCCGCGTTGTAGCTTCTCCACCTTGCCGTCGAAGCGGGCCTGCAGCTTGGCCACCGCGGCGTCGTACTCGCGCTTGAGGACCTCGACCTCGGCCATCACCGCGTCGTCCTGCACGCCGATGTTGCGCCACGCCCCGCGCGGATGCTCGGCCAGCACCTCCTCGGTCAGCAGGGTGCCGGACTTGATCCCCTTGAACCCGCCGGACGCCTTGCGGCCCAGCAGTTTCTCCCGCAGCCGGTTGAGGAAGCTGCGCTCCTGGATCGCCTTCTCGTCGTCGCGGTCCTTGGCCAGGCGCTCGATCTCGGCGCGCTCGATCGCCATCGCGCGCTCGTCCTTGTCCACCCCGCGGCGGGAGAACACGCGCACGTCCACCACCGTTCCGGTCACGCCCGGCGGCAGTTTCAGCGAGGTATCGCGCACGTCCGACGCCTTCTCCCCGAAGATGGCCCGCAGCAGCTTCTCTTCCGGCGTCATCGGGCTCTCGCCCTTGGGCGTGACCTTGCCCACCAGGATGTCGCCCGGGTTCACTTCCGCGCCGATATAGACGATCCCGGCTTCGTCCAGGTTCTTCAGCGCCTCCTCGCCCACGTTCGGGATATCGCGGGTGATCTCCTCCTGGCCCAGCTTGGTGTCGCGCGCCATCACCTCGAACTCCTCGATATGGATCGAGGTGAACACGTCATCGCGGGCGATGCGTTCGCTGATGAGGATGGAATCCTCGAAATTATACCCGTTCCACGGCATGAACGCGCACAGCGCGTTGCGCCCGAGCGCCAGCTCGCCGAACTCGGTGGAGGGACCGTCGGCGATGATCTCGCCCTCCGCCACCCGATCGCCCACCTTCACCAGCGGGCGTTGGTTGATGCAGGTCGATTGGTTGGAGCGCATGAATTTGCGCAGCCGGTAGATATCCACCCCCTTGGTGGTGCCATCCTCGGCAGTGGCGCGCACGACGATGCGCGAGCCGTCGATCTGATCGACCACGCCGGGACGGCGGGCGACGATGGTCGCACCCGAATCGCGCGCCACCGCCTCCTCCATGCCGGTGCCGACCAGCGGGGCGTCGGCGCGGATCAGCGGCACCGCCTGGCGCTGCATGTTGGACCCCATCAGCGCCCGGTTGGCGTCGTCGTTCTCGAGGAACGGGATCAGCGCCGCGGCGACCGAGACCAGCTGCTTGGGGGAGACGTCGATCGCGGTCACGTCCTCGGGCTTCACCAGCCGGAAATCGCCCTGCCGGCGGACCGAGACCAGATCCTCGGTGAAGCGCCCGCTCGCGTCCATCTTCGCGTCCGCCTGCGCCACCACCAGGCGCTCTTCCTCCATCGCGGACAGATAACGCGCGCCCGGCTGCACCACCCCGTCCTTCACCAGCATATAGGGGGTTTCGATGAAGCCGTATTTGTTGACCTTGGCGTAGGTCGCCAGCGAGTTGATGAGGCCGATATTCGGCCCCTCCGGCGTCTCGATCGGGCAGATCCGGCCGTAATGGGTGGGGTGCACGTCGCGCACCTCGAAGCCGGCGCGCTCGCGGGTCAGCCCGCCCGGGCCCAGGGCGGACAGCCGACGCTTATGCGTCACCTCCGACAGCGGGTTGGTCTGGTCCATGAACTGCGAGAGCTGCGAGGAGCCGAAGAACTCCCGCACCGCCGCCGCCGCCGGTTTGGCGTTGATGAGGTCGTGCGGCATCACGGTGTCGATATCGACCGACCCCATCCGCTCGCGGATCGCGCGTTCCATCCGCAGAAGGCCGATGCGGTATTGGTTCTCCATCAGCTCGCCCACCGAACGGACGCGCCGGTTGCCCAGATTGTCGATGTCGTCGATCTGCCCGCGCCCGTCCTTCAGATCCACCAGGATCTTCACCGTCCGCAGCAAATCGTCCTTACGAAGCGTCCGCACCTGATCGGAAACCTCGTTGAGGTCGATCCCGAGCCGCATGTTCATTTTCACTCGGCCCACCGCCGACAGATCGTAGCGGGCAGGGTCGAAGAAGAGACCGCGGAACAGGGTCTCCGCGGTCTCCTGCGTCGGCGGCTCGCCGGGGCGCATCACCCGGTAGATGTCGATCAGCGCGTCATCGCGGTTGCTGTTCTTGTCCACCGTCAGGGTGGTGCGGATCCACGGCCCGTTGACCTGATCGATGGCGAGGGTGGGCAGCGAGGTCACGCCCGCGTCTTCCAACGCGGCCAGCCGCGCCTCGGTGAGTTCCTCCCCGGCCTCGGCATAAATCTCCCCGGTGGCCTCGTTCACCAGATCGACCGCCACGAAGCGGCCCAGCAGATCGGCGCGGCCGACCAGCACTTCCTTGGTGGTCTGCGCGATCTGGCGGGCCTGCCGGGCGCTCAGCTTCTCGTCTGCCGCGGCCACCACCTCGCCGGTGGCGGCATCGATCAGCGGCTCAAGCAGCTTCACGCCGCGGAACGCCTCCGGCTCGAATGGGCGCGCCCAGCCCTTGGCGGTGCGGTCGAACACCACCTGGCCGTAGAAATAGCCAAGGATCTCCTCGGCATCCATGCCGCGGATCTCGCCCGGCTCCAGGGTCTCGCCCTTGGCGGCGCGGGCGGCGCGCAGCTGTTCGGTGGCCGCGGAATCCAGCGCATAGAGCAGCGTGGTGACCGGCAGCTTGCGCTTGCGGTCGATGCGGACATACACGATGTCCTTGCTGTCGAACTCGAAATCCAGCCACGACCCGCGATAAGGGATCACCCGGGCCGCGAACAGCAGCTTGCCCGACGAATGGGTCTTGCCCTTGTCGTGGTCGAAGAAGACGCCCGGGGAACGGTGCATCTGACTGACGATGACACGCTCGGTCCCGTTCACGACGAAGGTGCCGTTGTCGGTCATCAGCGGCATGTCGCCCATGTAAACCGGCTGTTCCTTGATGTCGCGGATCGACCGGGCGCCGGTATCCTCATCGACGTCCCATACGATCAGCCGCAGCGTGACCTTGAGCGGGGCGGCGTAGGTCATGCCGCGCTGGATGCACTCCTCGACGTCGTATTTCGGTTCCTCGAGCTCGTAATCGACGAATTCCAGCCGGCCGCGGCCGGCGAAATCGTCGATCGGGAACACGGCGTGGAAGACTTCCTGCAAGCCGGTGTTGGTACGGTTATCGGGGCGGGTGTTCATCTGCAGGAACGCCTCGTAGCTGGCGCGCTGCACGTCGATCAGGTTGGGCATCGGCGTGGTCTCGGGGATCCGCCCGAAGCTGCGGCGGATGCGCTTGTGCCTCGTCACCGAACCGGAAATCGCGTTCATCGCCTGTCCTCTGCGCCGTCATGTGTCGCGGCCCACCGCCCCTGGCCGCCCGGGAATGCCTCCGCCGGAAACGGTGACGCGGGCGGAAACCAGGGTTCCCGCCCGTGCCGGCCTCGCGGCCCAAGCCCGAAGGCGCCGCCGGCCCGGCGGGGCCGGGCGGCGCCGATGTGCGATCGCGCGCTTACTTCACTTCCACCTTCGCGCCGGCCTCTTCCAGCATCTTGCGGATCTTGGCGGCCTCGTCCTTGTTCACGCCTTCCTTCACCGTCTTCGGCGCGCCTTCGACCAGATCCTTGGCTTCCTTCAGGCCAAGCCCGGTGATCGTGCGCACTTCCTTGATGACGTTGATCTTCTTGTCGCCGGCGGCGGCCAGGATCACGGTGAACTCAGTCTGCTCTTCAGCCGGCGCGGCGGCAGCAGCGGCCGGCGCGGCGGCGGCCACCGCCACCGGCGCGGCGGCGGACACGCCCCACTTGTCTTCGAGCAACTTGGACAGCTCGGCGGCTTCCAGCACCGTCAGCGCCGAGAGCTCATCCACCAGTTTCTGCAGGTCTGCCATTGTCAGGGTCTTCCTAATTTATACCTTGTTGGGTTCCGTGCAAGTCCGGGCGGCTCAGGCCGCCGCGGCCTCGGTCTCGTCCTTGCGGGCATAGGCGCCCAGCACGCGCGCCACCTGGCCCGCGGGGGCGGCCAGGATGCCGGCGATGCGGGTGGCCGGGGTGGCGATCATCCCCACCAGACCGGCGCGAAGCTGATCGAGGCTGGGCAGGGCGGCGAGCGCCTTGACCCCCTCGGCGTCCAGCGGGCGGGCACCGAGCGCGCCTCCCACCACCACCAGCTTCTCGTTGGTCTTGCCGAACTCCACCGCTGCCTTGGCCACCGCCACCGGGTCTTTCGCCCAGGCGAGCGCGGTCGGCCCCTTCAGCAGCGGGCGGATCGCCTCGAAGGCAGTGCCTTCCAGGGCGCGCGCGGCCAGCCGGTTCTTGGTCACCTTGAAGGTGACCCCCGCCTCGCGCATCCGGCGCCGCAGATCGGTCGCTTCGGCCACGGTCAGACCCTGATTGCGGGTGACCACGACCATCGACGTCTCGGCGAACACCTGAGCGAGGCCGGCGACGAATTCCCGCTTTTCGGTGCGGTCCATTGTCTCTCCATCCGTCGGGCCCCGCGCGTTTGGACCGCGCCGGGCCGGTTGCCCATGGACCGCGGATGCGGTCCGGTTCGCCTGTCGAGAGCAAGTCGGAACCGCCGGGCGGTGCCCGGCTTCCCCGTCTTTCGCGCGCGGGCCGAAGCCCATTAACCCTGGTGGGGCGTGCGGTCTCGGACAGGTTCGGGGGGATCGCCCCCTGCCCGCCGGCCCGGGTGTCAGCCCGGGGCGGCGTATTCCGTCATGGCGTCAGGCTGGCGATCTCCAGCTTGAGGCCCGGCCCCATGGTGGAGCTCAGGCCGGCGGATTTCACATAGGTGCCCTTCGCCCCGGTCGGCTTCGCCTTGATGACGGCGTCCGCCAACGCGCGCGCGTTCTCGATCAGCTTGGCCTCGTCGAAGCTGGCCTTGCCGATGCCGGCATGGATGATGCCCGCCTTCTCGGCGCGGAACTCCACCTGCCCGCCCTTGGCCGCCGCCACCGCGCCCTTCACGTCCATGGTGACGGTGCCGAGCCGCGGGTTGGGCATCAGCCCGCGCGGGCCGAGGATTTTCCCCAACCGCCCGACCACGCCCATCATGTCCGGGGTGGCGATGCAGCGATCGAAGCCGATCTCCCCGGCCTGCACCTTCTCGGCCAGATCCTCGGCCCCCACCACGTCGGCGCCGGCCGCCTGCGCCTCCTCGGCCTTCGCGCCGCGGGCGAACACGCCGACCCGCACCGTCTTGCCCGTGCCGTGCGGCAGGTTGATGAGGCCGCGCACCATCTGGTCGGCATGGCGCGGGTCGATGCCCAGATTCATGGACATCTCGATGGTTTCGTCGAACTTGGCGGTGGCATTGCGCTTCACCAGCGCCACGGCGTCCGCCAACGGATAGGATTTCCCGCGATCGATCGTGGCGCGGGCGCGGGCGATGCGCTTGTTCTTGGCCATGCCTCAGCCCTCCACCACGGTGATGCCCATCGAACGGGCGGAGCCGGCGAGCATCCGCACCGCCGCCTCCACGTCGTTGGCGTTCATGTCCTTCATCTTCTGGGCGGCGATCTCGCGCAGCTGGGCGGTGGTGACCTTGCCCACCGCCGCCCCCTTGCCCGGCGCGGTGGTGCCCTTGTCGATCCCCGCCGCCTTCTTCAGGAAATAGCTGTTGGGTGGGGTCTTGGTGATGAAGCTGAAGCTGCGGTCGCCATAGGCCGTGATGACCACCGGCACCGGCATCCCCGGTTCCATGTTCTGGGTGGCGGCGTTGAACTCCTTGACGAAGTTCATGATGTTCAGGCCGCGCTGACCCAGCGCCGGCCCCACGGGCGGTGACGGATTGGCCTTGCCGGCCGGAATCTGCAACTTGATATAGCCGACGATCTTCTTCGCCATGGGATCCCTGTCCGCTGCGGCCCGGCGGGGCCTGGGTGAACGACCAAGGGACCGCGGTGCCACCGATGTCCGCGACCGGCCCGGAGTGGGACGGACGGCGGCACATCTCCCGCGTTCCGAAGGAAGGTCGGGCGTCTAGCCCATGCGCGGCGGGGCGTAAACCCCCCGCGCCAGAAATGCCGCCAGCTGGTCCGGCAGACCAGCGGTGCCCCGTTCGCACGACCCGGCATCCTGTCGGCGACGCCGACACCGAAGCCAAATCCTAACCGTCGGGGACTGCCGCCACCGGCACCGGCCGCATCGCCCGCCGCCGCGCCAGCAGCACCATCCCCGCCCAGGAAACGTTCACCGCCAGCGCCGCCCCCATCGCCGGAAACGAACCCCAGCGCTCCGCCCCCAGATGCACCACCAGCAACGCCAGCGCGAACCCCGGCAAGGCCCGCATCGCGCTGGCCATCAGCGCCGCCGTCGCCGCCCCGCCCAGTCTTGTGAGCGACAGCAGCGCCAGCGAGGAGAAGGCGATCGGAAACACCGCCCCCACCCCGGAAAACCGCGGCCCAAGCACCCGGCTGCCGGTGACCACGGCGGTCACCAGCGTCGCCACCGCGAGTCCTCGTCCGGGAAGATCGTACCACCGCCGCACCCCGCGCGGCGCGGGGCCCGTCACCGGCGGGCGGTGCCGCGTGAGCGCCAGCGCCCCGCCCAGCACCACCAGATTCAGCGCCAGCGCCACCGGCGCGGTCCATGGCACGGCCTGGATCACCGCCGTCGCCACCCCCCAGCTGGCCAGCGCCGCCCCCAGCGCGAGCGGCCAGCGCACCCGTGGCGCCAGCCGGATCAGCGCCAGCAGGAACAGCCAGGTGGCGGCGTTCACCGCGAAGCTTTCCAGCGCGCTGGCGGCGATGAACCGCCGCCCGTGCTGCAAGGCCAGCAGCACGTAGGCGGGGCCGGCGGAAATCGGGAAACTCGCGATCAGCCCGCCCCAGAACGGCCCCGCCGCCTCCGCCGCCGCCAGAGCGCCTACCACCACGCCGGCGGTGACCGCGGCCTTCACCGCCAGCGCCATCCAGAATGCGGGGGGAAACACTACCAGGCCGCGTCCAGCAGCGCGCGCACCGCCTCCGGCCCGGCGATGCG
>DAHWNE010000161.1 GCA_027340195.1 Acetobacteraceae bacterium
TGGCTTGTTCCTGGTCACCTCGCTGTTCGGGCGGGTCTGGTGCGGCTATGCCTGCCCGCAGACCGTCTGGACCGATCTCTTCATGTGGTTCGAGCGGGAGATCGAGGGCGATCGTAACGAACGCATGAAGCGCGACGCCGGGCCGCTGAATTTCGACAAGCTGTGGCGCAAGATCGCCAAGCACGCGGTGTGGCTGTTCGCGGCATTCTGGACCGGCGGCGCCTGGATCATGTACTTCGCCGACGCTCCGACGATCACAAGTCAGTTCTGGACCGGAACGGCGCCGGGCGCGGCCTATTTCTTTATCGGGCTCTTCACGTTTACCACCTACGCCCTGGCCGGCTGGGGGCGGGAGCAGGTCTGCACCTATATGTGCCCCTGGCCGCGCTTCCAGTCGGCGATGCTGGACGAGCAGAGCCTCACCACCACCTATCAGGCCTGGCGCGGCGAACCGCGGCTGCGCGGCAAGCGCGAAGCCGGCCTGCCCGCGGGCGACTGTGTCGATTGCGCCGCCTGCTACACCGCCTGCCCGATGGGCATCGACATTCGTGACGGCATCCAGCTGGAATGCATCAATTGCGGCCTCTGCATCGATGCCTGCGACCATGTCATGGAGGTGACCGGACGGCCGCGCGGGCTGATCGCGTGGGACACTCTGGCGGATCAGAAGGCCAAGCAGGAAGGGCGCGAAGTCGCGTTCCGCTGGTTGCGCCCGCGCACCATCATCTATCTGGCGGCGCTCAGCATCGCGGGTGTGGGAATGCTGGTCGCGCTGGCCCTGCGCGCGCCGATCTCCATGGATGCCGAGCACGATCGCGCGCCGCTCTTCGTGCCGTTGCCGGATGGCGGATTGCGCAACGGTTACACGGTCAACCTGACCAACCGTACCCAGCGGCCGGCCGCGTTCGCGCTGCGCCTGCGCGGCCTGCCGGGCGCGCGACTGGCCGACGGCACCGCCCCGCAGGACCGCCACCGGGTCCTGACCCTGCCGGTGGGCGCCGATACCATCGGCAGCTTCCGGGTGCTGGTGATCGCGCCCCCGAACCTGCCGCCGTCCACGCGGCGCAGCGTGACCTTCGTGCTGCGCGACCCGGCCACCGGCGATATCACCAGCTACACCGCGCCCTTCTTCGGGCCGGCGGCCTATGCGGGAGGCGGACCATGAGCGACTTCACCCATCGCCGGCGCGGTCCCCGTTCGGCCTGGGACTGGTTTCCCTGGGCGGTCGCGGCCTCCCTCGTGGTCGTCATCCTCATCAATGCCGGCATGATCTGGGCGGCGCTGTCCACGTTCCCCGGTCAGGCCGGGCAGGACGGCTACGACCTCAGCAACGACTACAACCAGGTGCTGCGCGCCGCCGCGCGGCAGCGGGCGCTGGGCTGGCATGTGGCGCTGCGGCTCGATGCCGCCCACCGCCTGACCCTGCGCCTGGCCGGGCCGGACGGCCGCCCGCTGGTCGCGACAGCGGCGGTGGCGGAAGCGGAACGCCCGGTCGGCCCGCGGCAGGTTCATCGCTTCGTGCTGATCCCGCTGGCCCCCGGGCACTACCGCGCCGCCGGGCCGCTGCCGCGCGGGCAGTGGCAGGTGGCGTTGCGCCTGCGCGCGGCCGGGCACGACTACTCCGAACAGAACCGGATGATCGTCGTGGAGCCGCCCCGGCCGGCGCCATGAGCGCCACCGCCGCCGCGCTGCGTCCCGCCGAAGCCAACGACCCCGCCTGCGCCCATTGCGGCGCGCCGACCCCGCGCGGCGGCCGCTTCTGCTGCACCGGTTGCGCCGCCGCGTTCGAGACCATCCAGGGCCTTGGTCTCGGCCGCTACTATCGCCAGCGGGTCCTGGACCCGGACCGCCGCGCGCCACGCCCCGATGACGGCGCCCCGCGCCGCGACCTCACCGCGCATGTGGTGAGCCAGCCGGACGGGACCCAGGCGCTCTCGCTCGCCATCGACGGGCTGCAGTGCGGCGCCTGCGTGTGGCTGATCGAATCGGTGCTGGCGCGGGATACGCGCGTGCTGACCGGGCGGGTCAACATGACCACCCGCCGGCTGCGCCTGGTCTGGCGCGGGGCGGCCGAGGATGCCGCTGCGCTGGTCGGGCGGATCGAGGCGCTGGGCTACCGGCTGATCCCGTTCGAGCCCGGCGCGCTCGCCGCCGCCCAGGACCGTCGCGGTGTCGAACTGATCCGCGCGCTCGGCATCGCCGGCTTCGCCGCCGGCAACGTCATGCTGCTGTCGATCGGCGAATGGGCCGGGCTGATGCAGGACATGGGGCCGGCGACGCGGGCGCTGCTGCACTGGATCACAGCGCTGCTGGCGCTGCCGGCGATCGTGCTGGCCGGGCGGCCGTTCTTCGCCTCCGCCATCGCCGTGCTACGGCGGGGGCGGACCAACATGGACGTGCCGGTCAGCCTCGGCGTGCTGCTGGTGGCGGGCATCAGCCTGGCCGACACCTTCGCCGACGGCAACCACACCTATTACGAATCCGCGCTGATGCTGCTGTTCTTCCTGCTGCTCGGGCGGGTGCTGGACCATCGCGCCCGGTTCCGCGCGCGCGCTACCGCCGAGCAGCTGCTGGCGCTGCGCGGGGCGATGGTGACGGTGCGGCTTGCGGACGGCACGCTCGAGCCGCGCCGGCCCGAGGCGGTGGCTCCGGGCGAGCATGTGCTGGTGGGCATGGGCGAGCGGATCGGCATCGACGGCGTGCTGGAGGCGGGCGAGACCACGCTCGATGCCTCGCTGGTGAGCGGGGAGAGCCTGCCGGTGGCGGCGTCGGCCGGGGCGGCGGTGTTCGCCGGCACGCTCAATCTGGGGCCGCCGATCACGATCCGCGCGACCGCAACCGGCGGGGCGACGCTGCTCGCCGAATGCGCCCGGCTGATCGAGGCGGCGGAGGCCCGGCGTGGCCGGTTCGTGCTGCTGGCGGACCGGATCGCGCGCGGCTACGTGCCCGTGGTGCATGTCACCGCCGCAACGGCCTTCGCCGGCTGGATGCTGGCCGGCGCCACCACCGGCCAGGCGCTGCTGATCGCCGCGGCGGTGCTGATCGTCACCTGCCCCTGCGCGGTGGCGCTGGCGGTGCCGGCGGTGCAGGTGATCGCCGCCAGCCGCCTGTTCCGCGCCGGCATCCTGCTGAAATCTCCCACCGCGCTGGAACGGCTGGCCGAGGTGGACCGCGTGGTGTTCGACAAGACCGGCACTCTGAGCGAACCCGCCCTGGCGCTGGAACCGGTGGCCGAGGCCGATCGGCCGGCCTTGCAGGAGGCCGCGGCGATGGCGGTGACCAGCCGCCACCCGCTGGCGCGCGCCCTGGTGGCGGCGGTCGGCCCGGTCGCCGCGGCCGATGGGGTGACGGAGCATCCCGGGCAGGGATTGTCCTGCGGGGCGGCACGGCTCGGTAGCGCCGGATTCTGCGGCGTGCCCGGCGGGCAGGGCAGCGAGCTCTGGTTCACCCGCCCCGGCCACGCTCCGCTGCGCTTCGGCTTCGTCGAGCGCCCGCGGGAAGATGCCGCCGCCGTCGTCGCCACCCTGGCGCGGCTTGGGCTGGCGCCCTTGGTGCTGTCGGGCGACCGCCCGGGGGCGGTGGAGCGTCTGGCCCGCGCGGTCGGGGTCGCGCAATGGGAGGCGGGGCTGTCCCCGCCCGGGAAACTGGCGCGGATCGAGGCGATGGCCGCCTCCGGCCATCGCGTGCTGATGGTGGGCGACGGGCTGAACGACGGGCCGGCGCTGGCGGCGGCGTTCGTCTCGGCCTCACCGGCCAGCGCGGCCGATATCAGTCAGACGGTGGCCGATCTGGTGTTCCAGGGCGAGCACCTGGCGCCGGTGACCCGGGCGCTGACCATGGCGCGGCGGGCGCGGCGGGCGATGCGGCAGAACCTGGTGCTGGCGCTGGGGTATAACGTGGTGATGGTGCCGCTGGCGGCGGCGGGCTGGGTCACGCCGTGGCTGGCGGCGGCGGCGATGTCGGCATCCTCGCTGCTGGTGATGGGCAACAGCGCGCGGCTGTGGCGGGTGCGATGGTAGTCATCCTGTATCTGCTGGGGATCAGCCTGACGATGGGGTCGCTCGGGCTGGCGTTGTTTCTGTGGAGCCTGCGGTCGGGGCAGTACGACGATCTCGACGGGGCGGCGGAGCGGGTGTTGTTCGAGGACGAGTAGGCAGGGGTCGCCTCAGATCCGCCCCGCATCCACCACGAACAGCTGCGACGTACACATCCGGCTGTCATCCGCCGCCAACCACAGCACCATCCGCGCCACGTCCTCCGGCACCAGCTTGCGCTTCAGGCACTGGCTGCGGATCAGATTCGCCTCGCCCTCCGGCGTCAGCCACAGCCGGATCTGCCGCTCGGTCATGATCCAGCCCGGCACCACGCAGTTCACCCGGATGTTGTCTGGTCCCAGATCGCGCGCCATGCCGCGGGTCAGCCCTTCCACCGCCGCCTTGGCGGTGGTGTAGGCGGGCATCCCGCCCTGGCCGACATGCCAGCTGACCGAGCCGAAATTGACGATCGAGCCGCCGCCGGCCGCCTTCATCATCGGCGCCACCGCTTGGATGGCGAAGAACTGATGGCGCAGATTGACCGCCAGCCGCTCGTCCCAATACTCGGGCGTCACGTCCTCCCACCGATGGCGCTGGTCGTTGGCGGCGTTGTTGACCAGCACGGTGATCGGCCCCAGGCGCTCGCCGGCGCGCGCCACCGAAGCGCGCAGGGCGGCGATATCGGTCAGGTCGCAATGCTGGAAGAACGGCTCGGGATGCCCGGCGGCGCGCGCCTTCGCCACCACCTCCGCCGCCGCGTCGTCGGCGATATCGACGAAAGCGACTCGCGCGCCCTGGGCGGCGAAGGCGGCCACCTCGGCGGCGCCGATGCCGGAGGCCCCACCGGTGAGGAACACCACGCGGTCGCGCAGCGAGGGATAGATGGCTTCGGTCATGCGATGCCTCGTTCGGCAAGGGCGGAAAGCGCGGCGGCCAGGATGGCGGCCGGCGCCGGGTCCACCGCCAGGGTGATGGGGTGTTCGTCGGCGTCCGGTTCTTCCAGCGTGGCGAGCTGGCTGTCCAGCAGCCCGGGCGGCATGTAGTGCCCGCGCCGCGCCGCCAGCCGCGCGGCGATGGTGGCGCGGGCGCCCTTGAGGAAGATCAGCACGACCTCCGGCCGCGGCCCGATCAGCACGGCGCGGTAGGCGCGCTTCAGCGCCGAGCACGCGACCACGACCCCCGCGCCGGCGCCGAGCCGCGCGTCCATCGCCGCGGCGATGGCGGCCAGCCAGGGCGCGCGATCGGCATCATCCAGCGGGATGGCGGCGCGCATCTTCGCGATATTCGCGGGCGGATGGAAGGAATCGCCTTCCAGCAGCGTCCAGCCCAACGCCGCGGCGAGCCCCGCTGCCAGGGTGGTCTTGCCGCAGCCGGACACGCCCATCACGACGATGGCGGGCATCGGCTATTTCTGGTTCAGCATATGCTCGGTATGCCCGCCGAAACCGAAGCGCATCGCCGACAGCACCTTTTCGCCGAAGGTATGGTCGCGGCGGGACCGGAAGCGGGCGAACAGGGCGGCGGCCAGCACATGCGCCGGCACAGCCTCCTCCACCGCCGCATCGACGGTCCAACGCCCTTCGCCGGAATCCTCGACGAAGCCGGAGAAATGCTCGAGCCCCTCATCGCCCGCCAGCGCCTCGGCGGTGAGGTCGAGCAGCCAGGAGGAGACCACCGAACCGCGCCGCCAGACCTCGGCGATGTCGCCCAGGTTGAGGGTGAAGCGCTCATCGGCGGGCAGGCTGTCCGCGGCGCGGCCTTTCAGGATGTCGAAGCCTTCGGCGAAGGCCTGCATCATCCCGTATTCGATGCCGTTATGCACCATCTTCACGAAATGCCCGGCCCCGGCCGGGCCGGCATGGATGTAGCCGCGCTCGGCGCGCGGATCCCGCGCCTCCCGCCCCGGGGTGCGCGGGATATCGCCGAGGCCCGGGGCCAGCGCTGCGAAGATCGGGTCGAGGAGATCGACCGCGTCCTT
>DAHWNE010000169.1 GCA_027340195.1 Acetobacteraceae bacterium
TTCAGCCCCACCACCGAGACGAACTCGCCCTCGCGGACATGGATGGAGACCTCGCGCAGCGCCTGCGCCTTGCCGTAGAAGACACTCACCCCGCGCACATCCAACAGCGGCGCGCCGGGTGCCGCGTCCAGCTCCGGACGCGGATGGGTCTCGATCGCGCCGCCCAGATAGACCCGCCGCACGGTCGGATCGGCCATCACCGACTCGGCGCTGCCCTCGGCGATGCGCTCGCCCAGGTACATGGCCAGCACCCGATCGACCAGCTTCGCCACCGATTTCACATTGTGATCAACCAGCAGCACCGCCCGTCCCTCCTGGCGGAAGCCGTCGATCAGGGCGGAGAAAATCTCCACCTCGGCGAGCGTCAGCCCGGCGAAGGGCTCATCGACCAGCACCACCCGCGGGTCGCGCGCCAGCGCCTTGGCCATCTCCAGCCGGCGCAGATCGGCGAAGGGCAAGGTGGGCGGGCGGCGGTGCAGCACATCGCCGAGCCCCACCCGCTCGGCGATGGCGCGGGCCCGGTCGGCCACATGCGGCTCGGCGACCAGCTTCAGCAGCTTGTCGGGCAGCAGCGCGAGCTTGATGTTCTCGAGCACCGTCTGCCGGTTCAGCGGGCGGGAGTGCTGGAACACGATGCCCACGCCGGCGCGCGCGATGCGATGCGTGGGCCAGCCGGCGATCTCGGTGCCGGCGAGTTTCACGCTGCCGGCGTTGGGCCGCTCGATGCCCATCACCAGCTTCATCACGGTGGATTTGCCCGATCCGTTGGGACCGATCAGGCCCAGGATCTCGCCCGGGGCGATGGAGAAGCCGATCTCCTTCACCGCGACCAGCCCGCCGAAGCGCTTGGTCAGGCGGGTGACTTCCAGCAGCGGCGCGCTCATTCGCCGGACCGCCGCGGATGCAGCAGCAGCCCCAGCACGCCGTCGGGCAGGAACAGGATCGCCGCCAGCGCGACGGCGGACACGACGAAGGTGTTGAGCTGGCCGAGCGGACGCAACAGCTCGTCGGCCATCAGCAGCGCGATCGCCCCGAGCGCGCCGCCCAGAATGGTCCGCCGCCCGCCCAGCACCACGGCGATGATGATCTGCACCGCGATCGACAAATCGACCACCGTATCGACCGAGGCGGTACCCTCGTAGAAGGTCAGCATCCCGCCGGCGAGGCCGGAGAACAGCGCCGAGATGGAGAAGGCGGCCAGCTTGTGCTTGGTGACGTTGAAGCCGAGCGCCTGCGCCTCGATCCGGTCCTGCCCGGTCGCCTGCAGGATCAGGCCCAGCGAGGACCGCGAAAGGCCGAACAGGATTGCCCCCGAGACCACCATGAAACCGAACGCATACCAGTAGTTGATGCGCGGGCTGATCGAGAGCACGTCGGGCACCATCATGCCGATCTCGCCGCCGGTCACGCCGGCGAAGATGACGATCAGATCGATCAGCAGCAGCACCGCGACCAGGGTCACCAGGCCGAAATACGGGCCGCGCAGGCGCAGCGCCGGCAGCGCCAGCGCGAGCCCGCCCAGCACCGCGGCGACGGCGCCGCCGAGCAGGCAAAGCGGGATCGGCCAGCCCGCCGTGTTGAGCAGCCCCGCGCCATAGGCGCCGAGGCCGATCAGGAAGGTGGGACCGAAATTGACCTCGCCGGCGAAGCCGAACAGCAGGTCCCACGACATCGCGAACACGCCGAAATAATAGGCGGTGGTCAGAACGCCGAGGAAATACGCCCCAAGCCACAGCGGCGCCGCCCCGCCCGCCACGAGCGCCACCGCCAGGAGCGCGAAGGCCAGCGCGCCCCGCCTCATCGCCGCCCCAGCAGCCCTTGCGGGCGAATATAGAGCACCACGACCAGGATCAGCAGCGCCGGGATCGGCCGCAGGGTGGGGTTCACCAGATAGGCGGTGATGGTCTCGGCATAGCCCACCACATAGGCCGCGATCAGCGAGCCGGGCACGGAGCCGAGGCCGCCCAGGATGACGATGGTGAAGGCGCTGGCGGTGAGCGCGCCCGAGTTGATCGCCGAGGCGCCGAGAAACGTGCCCAGCAGCACCCCGGCGATCCCGGCCAGCAGTCCGTAGAGGGTCCAGACGATCAGGTAGATGCGCGACATCTCGAAGCCCAACAGGGTGAGCCCGCGCGGATTGATGGAGGCGGCGAGCAGCTGCTTGCCGATCCGCGTGCGATTGACCAGCAGGGTCACCGCCCCGATCGCCAGCCAGCAGAGCAGCGCGATCAACAGCTCGTTCCACGGCGTGCGCACGCCACCGATATCCGCCACCCCCGGGATCAGCGCGCGCATCGTCACCGGGTTGTTGCTGAACACGTAGTCGAGCCCCACCTGCAGCATGATCCCCCACAGCAGCGTGGCGGTGAGCACGAAGATCTCCTCCTCCGCGCGCGGGATCACGCGGGAGCGCTGGATCGGTCGGATCACCACGAAATAGGTGATGTAGGAGGCCACCATCCCGGCCAGCACGCCCACCAGCGCCGCGCCCCAGGGGCTGACGCCCCAGGTGACGCTGACCCACCAGCCGATCAGCGCGGCGATCACCATGATGCCGCCATGGGCGAGGTTCAGCACCCCGCACACGCCGAACATCAGGGTGAACCCGACCGCGCCCAGGCCGTAGAGCGCGCTGATCACGAAGCCGTCGATCAGAATCTGAAGAAACAGCACCGGCGGTCCGTCAGGTCTGGCGGCGTGGGACCAGGCGCGGCCGGGGCGGAACCCCGGCCGCGCGGCGGAGAACGAAGGCTATTTCGACGCCAGCTTCGGCAGCTTCACGAAGCTCGGGAATTTCAGCTTGGCGTGGCAGATATTGGTCGGCCACACGCAGACCTGCTTGCCGTTCTGCCACTGCATGAAGGTGGACTGGATCCAGTGCGCGCCGTAGCGGGCGGCGTGGGTATAGGGGCTCTTGCGCCCGTAGAAGGCCAGCCGGCCGAGCGTGCCGACCATGTTGGTCTTCTCCATCCCGATCACGATCTTGTTCGGGTTGGTCGAATGTTCGCGTTTCATCGCCGCCGCCAGCGCGATGACCGAGTCATAGGCGGTGAACCCGGTGAAGGCCGGGAAATGGCCGTATTTCTTGATGAACTCGTTGGCCACCGGAATGGTGCGCGGGGTGATCGCCAGCCCCTCCACGGTGCCGGTCTGGGTGATGACGCCGTTGGCGGCGCCGTTGGTGTCCTTCCAGAAGGTCGGGTTGGTGGCCTGGGCGCTGATCCCGGCCAACGGGAACGGCACGTGCTGCGCCGCCCATTGCACGGTGGGCTGCACGCCGACATGGGCGATGCCGGTCACCACCAGATCCGGGTGCTTCGCTTCCAGCGTGTTGTAGATCGGGGTGAAA
>DAHWNE010000190.1 GCA_027340195.1 Acetobacteraceae bacterium
GCGCGGCCGGGCGGCCGGGGGCGATGCTGGCCGGCATCGATGCCGAGCGCGCCATCGCGCAGGGTCTGATGTTCGCCGGCAACCCCGATTCGGTGGTGCGCCAGATCAACGAGTTCCAGGCCAAGGTGGGCGGGTTTGCCAATCTGGTGCTGATCGGGCGCTCGGGCTTCATGACCCACGCGCAGGCGGAGAAGGGGTTGAAGCTGTTCGCGCGGGAGGTGCTGCCGCGGCTGGCGACGCCGGCGCTGGCGAGTGCGGCCTGATGGAGGTGTTCGACCTCGGCGCCGAGGCGGTGTTCGACCCGGCCCGGCACGTGGAGAAGATCCTGGGCCGGATCGGCGGCGGCGACGTGACGGTGGCGTGCTGGGAGCCGGGGCAGACCAGCCCGTATCACTGCCACCCGGATGCGACCGAGATCTATTTCTGCTTCCAGGGCGGGGGCGAGATGCGCACGCCCGAACGGACGGTGCCGGTGCGGCCGGGCGGGGCCGTGGTGCATCCGCCGGGCGAGCTGCATGAATATGTGAACGGACCGGCGCGAAGCGTGTTGTTCCGGGTGCGCTACGGGACCGATATGCGGACCTTCGTGCGGTCCTGGGCGGCAAACCCGGAGTGGCAGGCGCGGGCGGAGGATCGGGCGTATTTCAACCCCGGGTGAGGCGATCTCGGCGGTGATTCCGGCGCTGAACGCCGCCCGGCGGATCGGCGCCGTGCTGGAAGCGGTGGCCGGAGCGGGCGAGCGGATCGTGGTCGATGGCGGCAGCACCGATACCACCGCTGCCCTGGCCCGGGCGGCCGGGGCCCGTGTGCTGAGTGCCCCGCGCGGGCGGGGCGGGCAGCTCGCCGCCGGCGTCGCCGCCGCGCGGCTGCCCTGGCTGTTGCTGCTGCACGCCGACACCGTGCTCACCGCGGAGTGGCCGGCTGCCGCCGCGCGGCTGATCGCGGCCGGGCCGGCGCGGGCCGGGTATTTCCGCCTGCGCCTCGACAGCCCCGATCCGCATGCGCGCCGGCTTGAACGCGCGGTCGCGCTGCGCTGCCGGGCGCTGGCGCTGCCCTACGGCGACCAGGGGCTGTTGATCCATCGCGATCTGCTGGCCGCGGTGGGCGGTATCCGCCCGTTGCCGCTGATGGAGGATGTGGACCTGATCCGCCGCCTCGGCCGGGCGCGGCTGTGCGCGCTGGACGCGGCGGCGGTGACGTCGGCGGAGCGGTGGGAACGCGACGGCTGGCTGCGGCGATCGGCCCGCAACCTCACCTGCCTCGCCGGCTGGTTCGCCGGCATCCCGCCCTCCCGCCTGGCGCGCTGGTATCGGTGAAGGACGTTGCGATCCTGTTCGCCCGCGCGCCGCGCCTGGGTCGGGTGAAGCGGCGGCTGGCCGCCGATATCGGCGCGCGGGCGGCGCTGCGCTTCCACGCCGAAACCCTGCGCCGGCTGCTGTGGGCGCTGGCGCGGGAGCGGCGGTTTCGCACCGTGCTGGCGCTGACCCCGGACCGCGCGTTCGTGCGCACCCCGCCCGGCGTGGCGCGGATCGACCAGGGGCGGGGCGATCTCGGCACCCGCATGGCGCGCGCGATCGGCCGCTTCCCGCGCCGGCGGGTGGTGCTGCTGGGCTCCGATATCCCCGAGGCCGGGGTCGCGGATGTCATCGGCGCGCTCGGCGCGCTCGGCCGGGCGCGGGCGGTGTTCGGCCCCGCCGCGGACGGGGGGTTCTGGCTGGTGGGGTTCGGGCCGCTGCGCATCGCCGCCCCGTTTCGCGGCGTGCGCTGGTCGGTGCCGCAGACCCTGGCCGACGCGCTGGCCCGCCAGCGCGGGCGCAAGGTGGCGTTCGTGCGCACCCTGTCGGATGTGGACCGGGCCGCCGACCTGTTCAGGCTTCGTGGTCGAGCCCGATGTCCAGCACCTGCGCGCTGTGGGTCAGCCAGCCGATCGAGATCAGATCCACCCCGCTCGCCGCCACCGCCGGCGCGGTCGCCGGGGTGATCCCGCCGGAGGCCTCGGTCAGCGCCCGCCCGTCCACCAGCCGCACCGCCTCCGTCATGGTTTCGGGGGTCATGTTGTCCAGCAGGATCGCATCCACCCGCAGCGCCAGGGCGGCGCGAAGTTGCTCGATGGTATCGACTTCCAGCTCGATCTTCACCATATGCCCGACGCCGGCGCGGGCCCGCGCCACCGCTTCGGCCACCCCGCCGGCGATGGCGACGTGGTTGTCCTTGATCAGCACGGCGTCGTCCAACCCGAACCGGTGATTGGCGCCGCCGCCGACGCGGATGGCGTATTTCTGCGCGATGCGCAGCCCGGGCAGGGTCTTGCGGGTGCACACCACCTGCGCGCGATGCCCGGCGATGGCATCCACCACCTGCCGGGTGGCGCTGGCGATGCCGGAAAGATGGCCGAGGAAATTGAGCGCGGTGCGTTCCGCCGTCAGGATGCCGCGGGCCGGCCCTTCGATCCGCGCGATCACGTCGCCGCGGGCGAGGCGGTCGCCGTCATGGCGGGCCGGCGTGGCCTCGATGCGGGGATCGATCAGGCGGAAGGCGGTCAGCGCGAAATCGAGCCCGGCCACCACGCCGGGGCGGCGGGCGCGCAGCACGGTGCGGGCCCGCGCGGCCTCCGGCACGATCGCATCGGTGGTGAGATCGCCGGCGCGGCCGAGGTCCTCCAGCAGGGCGGCACGGACCAGCGGCTCGATCATCAGGGCGGGAAGCGGCGGGGTCATGGCGGGTTCCTTCAGCGGACGGCCAACATGCGCGCAACCGCGTCGCGCGCGCGGACCGCGAGCGCGGGATCGATGCGCACCTCGTGGCGGTTCTGTTCCAGGGCGGTGCGGATATTGGCCAGCGTGATCCGCTTCATGTGCGGGCAGAGGTTGCAGGGGCGGACGAAATCGGTGGCCGGGTTGGCGGCGGTGATGTTGTCGGCCATGGAACATTCGGTCAGCAGCACCACCCGCGCCGGGCGCTCGCGCGCGACGAACCCCGCCATCTCGGCGGTGGAGCCGGCGTAGTCGGCCGCCGCCACCACCTCCGGGGGGCATTCTGGGTGCGCGAGCACGATGATCCCCGGGTGATCGGCGCGCAGCCCCGCCACCTCGGCGGCGGTGAAGCGCTGGTGGACCTCGCAATGCCCGGCCCAGGCGATGATCTCCACCTTGGTCTGGCGGGCGATGTTCTGCGCCAGGTATTCGTCGGGCAGCATGATGACCCGCGGCACGCCGAGCGATTCCACCACCTTGAGCGCATTGCCCGAGGTGCAGCAGATGTCGGCCTCGGCCTTCACCGCGACCGAGGTGTTCACATAGGCCACCACCGGCACGCCGGGGTATTTCGCGCGCATCAGCCGGACATCGGCGGGGGTGATGGATTCCGCCAGCGAGCAGCCGGCTTCCAGGTCGGGGATCAGCACCGTCTTGTCGGGGTTCATCAGCTTGGCGGTCTCGGCCATGAAATGCACCCCGGCCATGACGATGATGTCGGCATCGGTCGTCATCGCCTCCCGCGCCAGCGCCAGGCTGTCGCCGGTGATGTCGGCGACGCAATGGTAGATCTCGGGGGTCTGGTAGTTGTGCGCCAGGATCACCGCGTTGCGCTCGCGCTTGAGGCGCAGGATCGCCTCGATGTCCGGGGCGAAGGCGGGCCACTCGATGGGCGGGATCAGGTGGCGGACGGGTTCGTAGAGCGAGGCGGACATGGCGCTTCCTTTGTGCTCATTATGAGCATTATTGGAGGAAGAGAAACCCGGCCTGGGTGGCCGGGCGTCTTATGCTTAGAATGAGTATAACGGCGTTGTCAAGCCTGCCGGCGCAGGTAGAGTTCCGGCCGCTGCCACTGCGCGGACAGCACCCCCTCCTTCGCCCCGGCGCGGGCCGACGATCCCACCCCGTCGCGGCTGGCGCGCAGCGCGCGGATGCGCGCGAGCGGGGCATCCACCACCCCGATCCCCTCGGCGGTGGTTTCATAGAGTACCCCTTCGGGACTGGCGAGAATGGCGAGCCCCCGGTCGTCCGGTTCGATCAGGTTCTGGGTGGAGACCACCACCGCCAGGTTCTCGATCGCGCGGGCATGGAGCAGGGTGCGCCAGCTTTCCCACAGGCGATGCTTGTTGACCCCCGACGGCATGAAGATGAGTTCGGCGCCGTTGAGGGCGAGCATTCGGGTGACCTCGGGCATATAGACTTCCGAACACATGGCGAGCCCCACCTTGCCGTGGTCGGTGTCGAAGACCGGAAAGTCGTTCCCGGGGACGTAGTCGAAATCCCAGTATTTTCCCCCGCGATAGAGCCAGGGTCCGTGCGGATGGGTGCGGCGGTAGAGGGCCGGGGGGCGGGCATCGGGGAAGGCCATCACCACCAGGTTGTAGGCAGCACCGGTGGCGGGGTCGATCGGTTCGATGGTGCCGAAGACGGCGTGGATGCGGTGCGCGCGGGCGGCCTCGGCCAGCGCCGGGATGGGGTCGAAGCGGGCGGGCATCCGCCAGGGGCCGGGGTAGTTTTCCGGGAAACAGACGAAGTCGGCGCCCGAGGCGGCGGCGCGCGCGATCCAGGCGATGGCGGCGGCGACGTTCGCCTCGTCGGCCGGGGGGGCAATGGTGCGGGGCTGCACGAGCGCGATGCGGGGGGCGGACATGGCGGGGTTCCCGAGGTTTCGGGCAGGGTCGCGCCGGCCCGGCGGGTTGGCAAGGCGGGGTGATCGCGGGGCGCGCGGGTGGAGTCTTCGCGGCGCCGAAGGATGGTCGGCTGGACCGTCGGCGGCGGATGGGCGGGCGTTGCGATTGCGATGGGTGAGCGGTGGCGGAGGGAGGGGGATTCGAACCCCCGGTACGGGTTTACCCCGCACAACGGTTTAGCAAACCGCCGCCTTCAGCCGCTCGGCCACCCCTCCGTCGTCACCCCGTATCGCACAGCCGGCGGCCGGCGCCAACTCACGCCGCCCGGGCCAGGGTGGCGTCCTTCACGTCGCGGAAGGTCACCCCGGGCGAAAGTTCCATGGTCCGCCGCAGCATGAACTCGGAGCTCGCCAGGAAGACCGGATCGCCGTCCAGATCGTCGGCCACCGCGGTCCGGTTCGCGGCCAGGAAGCGGTCCAGCGCGGCCCGGTCCTCGCTGCCCACCCAGCGCGCGACCGCGAAGGGGGCCGGGTCGAACCCCACCGCCACGCCGTATTCCGCCGCCAGCCGGGCGGCCAGCACATCCAGCTGCAAGGCGCCGACCACGCCCACGATCGGCGCCGAGCCGTCGCGCGGGCGGAACAGCTGGACCACCCCCTCCTCGGCCAGTTCGCCCAGCGCCTGGCGCAGCTTCTTCGCCTTCATCGCGTCATCGAGGCGCACCCGGCGCAGGATTTCGGGCGCGAAGGCCGGCACGCCCAGGAAGGTCAGGCTCTCGCCCTCGGTCAACGTATCGCCGATCCGCAGGGTGCCGTGGTTGGGAATGCCCACCACGTCGCCGGCGAACGCCTCCTCGGCGATCTCGCGCTCACGGGCGAAGAAGAATTGCGGCGCGTGCAGCGGGATCAGCTTGCCGGTGCGCACCTGCCTGAGGCGCATCCCGCGTTCCAGCCGGCCGGAGCAGACGCGGGCTAAGGCGATCCGGTCGCGGTGGTTCGGGTCCATGTTGGCCTGGATCTTGAAAACCAGCGCCGTCAGCCCCGGCTCGTCGGCCGCCACCATCCGCGCATCCGCCTTCTGCGCCCTGGGGCGAGGGCCGTATTCGGCCAGCCCGTCCAGCAGATCGGTGACCCCGATCCCCTTGATCGCGGCGCCGAAGCAGACCGGGGTCAGGTGTCCCTCGGCGAAGGCGGCTTGGTCGAAGCCCGGCAGCGCCGCGGTCACCAGTTCCAGCTCCTCGCCGAGCGCCACCAGCCGCGGATCGCCCTGCGCCAGCGGCGCGGTCAGATGCAGCGCGCGGGCCCGCAAGTCGTAGGTGCCGGCGAATTCCGCCGCCCGCCCGACCGGCCAGGTCACCGGGGCGGTGTCCAGCGCCAGGTCGTTGCCGATCTCGTCCAGCAGCGCGAACGGGTCCTGGCTTTCACGGTCCATCTTGTTGATGAAGGTGATGATCGGGATGTCGCGCAGGCGGCAGATCTCGAACAGCTTGCGGGTGCGCGCCTCGATCCCCTTGGCGGCGTCGATCACCATCACCGCGGCATCGACCGCGGTCAGGGTGCGGTAGGTGTCTTCCGAGAAATCCTCGTGCCCCGGCGTGTCCAGCAGGTTGAACACGCAACCCTTGTAGGCGAACGTCATCACCGAGGTGACCACCGAGATGCCGCGCTCGCGCTCGATGTTCATCCAGTCGGAGCGGGTGCGGCGGCGTTCGCCCTTGGCGCGCACGTTGCCGGCCAGCTGGATCGCCCCGCCGGCGCGCAGCAGGTGTTCCGTGAGCGTGGTCTTGCCGGCGTCGGGGTGGGAGATGATGGCGAAGGTGCGGCGGCGGGCGATTTCGTCGGCAAGATCGGTCATGCAAGGTCCATGGCAGGGGCCGGTTGCGTCATAGAGGCAGGGCATCGCGGAAACCAGGGGCGACGGAGGCGGTTGCACCGGCCCTGGGCGCGGTGGAAACTGGCCGCCTCATCCGCACGAGGTCCCCGTGGGCACCCCACTTCCCGCCGATCCGCCACCCTATTACGCCACCCATGTCTTCGTCTGCACCAACCGCCGCCCGGACGGGCATCCGAAGGGCAGCTGCGCGGCGCGCGGCAGCGAGCGGCTGCGCGACTACATGAAGGCGCGAGCCAAGGAAATGGGGCTCGTCGGGGTGCGAATCAACTCCGCCGGCTGCCTCGATCGCTGCGAGCACGGGCCGTGCCTGGTGGCCTACCCCGAAGGCGTCTGGTACCGCGCCGAGACCACCGCCGATATCGACCGCATCCTGACCGAGCATCTGCGCGACGGCGGGCGCGCCGCGGGTCTCGGCCTGCCCGGGCGCGGCTGAGCCGGCCGGTGCTGAGCGCCGGGCAGCGCGAATTCATCGAGCGCGCCCGGGTGGCGCGGCTGGCCACCATCGGGCCCGACGGCACCCCGCATCTGGTGCCGGTCTGCTTCGCCCTGATCGGCGCCAGTGTCTTCGTGCCGATCGACGAGAAGCCGAAGCGGCCCGGGGTGGTCCTGCAACGGCTGCGCAACATCGCCGCCCGGCCGGCGGCCTGCCTGCTGGTGGATCACTACCAGGAGGACTGGTCCGGGCTGGGCTGGGTGATGCTGCGCGGCCGGGCGGAGATCCTGACCGCGGGGGACGAATACGCGGCGGCGCAGGCGGCGGCGCGGGCGCGCTATCCGCAGTTGGCGTCGATGCGGCTCGAGGGGCTGGCGGTGATCGCGCTGCGGGTCAGCCGGGTGCGGGCGTGGGGGGCGGTGGGGCCGTCCGCACCGAACCCGGAGAGGTCGCAATGACACCGTCCGCACCAGCACGGACCGCCCTCGTCACCGGTGCCGCGCGCGGCATCGGCGCCGCCATTGCCGCGCGCCTCGCCGCCGATGGCTGGCGCGTGCTGGCCGCCGACCGCGATCCCGCTCCCGCCCCGCACGGCGGGCTGGCGCTCCGGTGCGACGTGACCGACCCCGACGCGGTGGCGGCCGCCGTCGCCGCCGCGGGCGACCGGCTGGAGGGGCTGGTCTGCAACGCCGGCATCATGATCCGCAAGCCGATCGAGGCGCTGACCCTGGCCGAATGGAACCGGGTGCTGGCCACCAACCTGACCGCGACCTTCCTGCTGGTGCGCGCCGCCGCCCCGGCGCTGCGGGCGGCGCGCGGCGCGGTGGTGACGATCGCCTCCACCCGCGCGCATATGTCGGAGCCGGACACCGAGGCCTACGCCGCCGCCAAGGGTGGGCTGGTGGCGCTGACCCATGCGCTGGCGATCAGCCTGGGGCCGGCGGTGCGGGTGAACGCGATCAGCCCCGGCTGGATCGCCACCAAGGGACCCGCGCCGCGGCCGGAGGACCACGCCGACCACCCGGCCGGGCGGGTGGGGGTGGCGGCGGACATCGCTGGCCTCGCCGCCTGGCTGCTGGGGCCGGAGGCGGGCTTCGTCACCGGCGCCGAGTTCATCGCCGACGGCGGCATGACGCGGAAGATGATCTACCGGGACTGAGCCTCACGCGCTGTTGATATCCCCTCCGAGGCAAAGAAAACGGCCGAATTCCGCGGGTTGCGATGTTGCGTTACAGGCCTCCGTGGTTTCGCCATCTTTCCGGCCCCGATCCCGCCACGATCTGACCCCTGATTGCCGTTGCGCAGACAGGAGGAAAACCATGACGCGCATTTTCCGAACCGCCCTGCTGGCCGCGACCTTGGCCGGCGCCGGGCTGATCGCCGCTCATCCGGCCCGGGCCGATGGCTGGCACGGTTGGCATCGTGGCGACGACTGGCACGGTGGTTGGCATCACCCGCGCTGGGGCGATGACGATGACGGCTGGCGCGGCGGCTGGGGGGTGGTGGTTGCCCCGCGTGCCTATTACCCGCCCCCGCCGGTGTATTACGCCCCGCCGCCTCCGCCGCCTCCGCCGGTGTTTTTCACGCCGGGGATTTCGGTCGGCATCGGTTTCCGTTGAGCGTTGGGAGATGAAGATGAAACCGCGCGTTCTGTTCCCCGCCCTGGCCCTGCTGGCGCTGGCCGGATGCACCAACCCCTATGATCCGGGTCAGCGCGCGTTGGGCGGCGGGCTGATCGGAGCCGGCGCCGGGGCCGCGATCGGCGGTCTCGCCGGTGGTGGCCAGGGTGCCGCCGCCGGGGCGCTGATCGGCGGTGCCGCCGGCGCGGTGACCGGGGCCGCGACCACGCCCTCGCGCCCCTATCAGCAGAGTGGCCCTTATCCGCAGAACGGATCATACCCGCCGCCGCCCGGGTACCGCTATTGAGCGGCGCCGGGCCGGCCCCTCAGCCGGCCGGCCCCGGTGCCGCCCAGTCGATCGCCCGCTCGATGCGCGCGATCCGAATGGTGTAATGGCTGAAGATCTCGCGCTGGCCCTGGCCGATGGCGCGCCGGTGGGCGGGGTTGCGCATCCAGCCGCGCAGCGCCGCCGCGTCGGCCCAATAGGAAATCGTGATGCGCCGGCCGGGCCGGGCGACATCCTCGAACGTATCCTTGGACAGAAACCCGTCCACGGCTTCGATCTCGGCGAACAGCTCGGCAAGCAGCCGGGCGCGATCGGGATCGCGGCCAGGCTTCACGCCGAACTCGATGATGCACGCAATCATCCAGCCGCGAAATCGATCAGCTGACGCACCGGCGCGCCGGATTTCAGCCGCGCGAACCCGTCGTTGATCTGATCGAGCCGCAGCCGCCCTGAGATCAGGTGATCCAGCTTCAGCTTGCCCTGCTGCCACAGCGACAACAGCCGCGGCATGTCCACCCGGAACCGGTTGCCGCCCATGGAGGTGCCCTGGATCTTGCGGTCGCGCAGGAAATCCGCCCCGTGCAGCTCGATCTTGGTGCCGAACGGGATCATGCCGATGATGGTGGCGACCCCGCCGGGACGCAGCATGGCGAAGGATTGCTCGGCGGTGACCTTGGCGCCGATCGCCTCGAACGCATAAGGCACGCCGCCGCCGGTGAGTTCCTTCACCGCCTCCACCGGATCGACGTTGGAGGCGTTGATGGTGTCGGTGGCCCCCATCGCCCGCGCCAGCTCCAGCTTCGAGGCGACGGTATCGATCGCGATGATCCGCTCCGCCCCGGCGATCGCCGCGCCGTTGACGGCGGAGAGCCCGATCCCGCCGCAGCCGATCACGGCAACCGTGCTGCCCGGCTCCACCTTGGCGGCATGGAACACCGCCCCCACCCCAGTCATCACCCCGCAGCCCACCAGGGTGGCGCGATCGAGCGGAATGGCGGGGTCGATCTTCACCACCGCGTGTTCATGCACCAGCATCTGCTCGGCGAAAGCCGAGAGGTTGAACGCCTGGTTCAGCACCTCGCCCTTCCAGCGCAGCCGGCGGGCGGCACCCGGCAGCAGCTTCACCTCGGTATTCTCGCAGAGGTTGGGATGGCCGGTGATGCATTGCGGGCATTCGCCGCAGAACACCGACAGGCAGGTGATGACGTGATCGCCGGGCTTCACATAGGTCACGTCCTCGCCCACCGCCTCCACCACGGCGGCGGCTTCGTGGCCCAGCACCGCGGGCAGCGGGTACGGGTAGAGCCCCTCGATGAAATGCAGGTCGGAGTGGCAGAGCCCGGCGAAGGCGGTGCGCAGCAGCACCTCCCGCCGTTTCGGCTTCTCGATCTCGACGGTTTCGATGGACAGCGGCGCGTGGGGCGCGGTCAGGACGGCGGCGCGCATGGGCGGTCTCCTCCGGTTGCTGGCGGAGCGATCCTGACGCTTGTCGGACCGCCGCGCCAGCCCCGAAGGCGGCCGGCGTGGCTAATGATGCCAGCCGCCGTGCCAGCCG
>DAHWNE010000212.1 GCA_027340195.1 Acetobacteraceae bacterium
CGGCTGTGGCTGGCGCGCGACCGTGCCGCGCTGGCCGGGCTGCCCGCCCACCCTGGCCGGATCGTTCCGCCGCGCGGATTCCGCGCCGTCTTCGCCACCGACGCGGTCGGCCGCATCCCACCCCAGCACGCCCCGGTGGCGCTGCCCGCGCTGGGACCCGGCGGCTGGGGCCTGGGCCCGGGCTGCCCGGCCGGCGGCGCGGCGGGCGGATTCGTGCTGGTGGTGGCCGCTGCCACCGGCGGGCGCCTGGGCGGATGCGTCGATCCGTCCGAGCTGGCCGCCGCCTGGCGCCGCCGGCTGCGGCCTGGGATCAGCCTCGCCCTGCGCCGCGGCGGGCAGCTTCTGCTGCGGCTGGGCCCGGCCCGGGCGCTGCGCTGGCACACCGGACCGGCCGGGTTCGCGGTGGGCGTGGCCCCGGCGGCGCCGGGATGGCCGGACGGCACCCTGCCGATCGCGGCACTGGGCCTGCTGGGCGCGCTGGTGCTGCCGGGCGCCGTGCTGGCCGGGCTGCGCGCCCTGGCCAAGGCTCGCGACGCCGCCGCCGATGCCGCGCGCTTCGCCGATGTGGTACGGCTCGGCGCCGAACGACACCGGCAGGCCTTCCTTTCCGCCCCGGTGCCGCTGGCCGCGTTGGACCCGGCGCAGCGGGTGCTGGCCGCCAATGACGCGCTGCTGCGCCTGACCGGCTTCCGTCGAGAGGAGGTGCTGGGCCAGCCGATGACCGCGCTGGTGGCCCCCGGCGACCGCCCCGCCGCCGAGCAGGATTTCATGCGCGCGCTGGCCGGCGATATCCCCGCCCCGCCGCCCCGCCGGCTGCGCCGCCGCGACGGGGCCGACCTGCGTGTGAGCCTGATCCCCCGCCCCGAGCGCGGCCCCGACGGTCTGGTTCGGCGCATCCATCTGGCCGTGCAGCCGGTCGGAACCGACGCCGGTGCCGACCGACACGACGCGCTGGCCCGGGTGGTGGGCGGGGTGGCGCATGATTTCAACAACCTACTCATGGTACTCATCGGCAATCTCGAGCGCCTGAACGGGCAAGCGGAGCGCCCGGACGCGGTGCGCCGCCTGGCCGGGCTCGCTTTGCGCGCGGCCGACCGCGGCGCGGCGCTGACCGCGCGGCTGCTGGCCGCGGCCGGCACCCAGAAGCTGTGCCCCGAGCTGGTCAACCCCAACCGCCTGTTGCGAGATGCCGCCGCCGAGATCGAGGCCACGGCCGGCGCCGAGGTGGCGGTGCAATGGGTTCTGTCGCCCCTGTTGGAACCGGTGCGGCTGGACCGGGACGGGTTCCGCGCCGTGGTGCTGGCGCTGGTCGCCAATGCCGGGGCGGCGATGCCGCAGGGCGGCCGGCTGACGGTGGAGACCGCCAACCGGCCGGGCAGCGGGCATATCGCGGTCAGCTTCGCCGATACCGGGGTCGGCATGACACAGGAGGTGCTGGCGCGGGCCACCGAGCCCTTCTTCACCACCCGCCCACCGGGGACCGCCTCCGGCCTGGGCCTGAGCATCGCCGACGGGTTCGCCCGCCAGTCTGGCGGCTGGCTGGAGCTGCGCTCGGAACCCGGGATCGGCACCTCGGTGACGCTGGTGCTGCCCCGGTCGGACGCAGCGCGGGAGGTGGCGGCGCCGGTGGGCGGCGTACCGGTGGCCTGAACGGGGGCGGTGCCCCTTGCGCCACTGGCAAATCCACGCCCCGATCCGCTATCCTGCCCCTGCGCAACATGGGGATGGCGGCATGGCCGAGCTGGTGGAAGTGAAGCTGGCGGAACTGGGCATCACCCTGCCGGAGCCGGCCCGCCCGATCGCCACCTATGTGCCCTATGTGGTCACCGGCGACCTGGTGGCCATCTCCGGCCAGCTGCCGCTGCTCGCCGGCAAGGTCTCGGTCACCGGCAAGCTCGGCGCCACCGTCCCGCTGGAGCAGGGCCAGCAGGCAGCGCAGCGCTGCTTCATCAACCTCCTCGCCCAGCTCAAGGAAGCCTGCGGCGGCGATCTGGACCGGGTGCGCCGCGTGGTCCGTCTCGGCGGTTTCATCGCCTGCGTGCCCGAGTTCACCCGCCATGCCGAGGTGATGAACGGCGCCTCCGACCTGGCGATGGCGGTGTTCGGCGAACTCGGCCGCCACGCGCGTACCACCGTCGGCGTGCCCTCGCTGCCGCTCGACGCGGCGGTGGAGGTCGAGGGCCTGTTCGAGATCGCCTGACCCGATGGCGGATGCCGCGCCCTCGCTCAGCCTGACCCTGCATGGCGCGATCGGGGAGATTCCCGCCGCCGAGTGGGACGCCTGTGCCGGGGCGGGCAACCCGTTCGTCTCCCACGCCTTTCTCTCGGCGGTGGAGGACAGCGGCTCGGCCGGGCCGCGCACTGGCTGGCTGCCGCGCCACGCCGCCCTGCGGGACTCCGCCGGGGGGCTGCTCGCGGTGGCGCCGATGTATGCGAAATCGCACAGCTACGGCGAATATGTGTTCGACCACGGCTGGGCCCACGCGCTGGAACGCGCCGGAGGGTCGTACTATCCGAAGCTGCAGGTGGCGGTGCCGTTCAGCCCGGTGCCCGGACCGCGGCTGCTGATACGCCCCGGCGCCCGGGTGAGCCCCGCCGCGCTCGGGCGCGCGCTGGCGCAGGCGGGCGCGGAGCTCGACGTATCGTCGGTTCACGTCACCTTCTGTTCCGAGCCGGAATGGGAGGCGCTGGGCCGCGCCGGCTGGTTGCAGCGGCTCGGGATGCAGTTCCACTGGCACAACCCGGGCTACCGCGATTTCGAGGATTTCCTGGGCGCGCTGTCCTCGCGCAAGCGCAAGGTGCTGCGCCGCGAACGTCGCGACGCCAATGCCGCCGGGCTGACCTTCCACGCCCTCTCCGGGTCCGAGCTGCGGGAACGGCACTGGGATGCGTTCTACCGATTCTACACCGCGACGGTGGACCGCAAATGGGGCAGCGCCTACCTGACCCGCGACTTCTTCTCCCTGCTCGGCGAACGCCTCGGCGCGCGGGTGGTGCTGATGCTGGCCGAGCACGACGGGCTGCCGGTCGCCGGCGCGCTCAACCTGGCCGGGGACGAGGCGCTCTACGGGCGCAACTGGGGCTGCCGGGGCGAGTGGCCGTTCCTGCATTTCGAACTCTGCTACTACCGCGCCATCGAATGGGCGATCGCCCACCGTCTGCCGCGGGTGGAGGCCGGTGCGCAGGGGCGCCACAAGATCCAGCGCGGCTACCTGCCGTCCCCCACCTATTCCGCGCATTGGATCGCCCATGCCGGGCTGCGCCGCGCGGTGGCCGGGTTCCTCGAGGAGGAACGCCCGCAGATCCGCGCCGAAATGGCGGCACTGGCGGCGGATTCGCCCTTCCGTCAGGATGGTGATTGAGATCGGCGGGGAAACGACATGGACACGGACTACCTGGTGATCGGCGCCGGCTCGGCCGGCTGCACCGTGGCGGCGCGGCTCGCCGAGACCGGCGCGCGGGTGACGCTGCTGGAAGCCGGCCCGCCCGACCGCAACCCCTGGATCCATATCCCCGCCGGCGTGCTGAAGCTGCTCCGCCACCCGGTCATCAACTGGAACTACACCGCCGAGGGCGGGCCCGGCAGCGACGGGCGCCCCATCCACTGGCCGCGCGGGCGCACGCTCGGCGGCTCCTCCTCGATCAATGGGATGCTCTACGTGCGTGGCAACCCGGCCGATTACGACGGCTGGGCGCAACTCGGCTGCCGCGGCTGGAGCTACGAGGACGTGCTGCCGTTCTTCCGCAAATCCGAGGACTACCCGAAGGGCGATCCCGCTTTCCGCGGCCGGGGCGGGGTGCTGCGAGTGGAGGATTACCGCACCATCCTGCCGCTTACGCACCGATTCGTGGAGGCGGCCGGCGCGGCCGGTCATACGTTCCGAAAGGACCTGAACGGGGCCGAGCAGGAAGGCGTGGGCTATTCGCAGATGACCCGCAATGGCCGGTTCCGTGGCTCCACCGCGCGCACCTTCCTGGCCGCGGCGCGCGGGCGGGCCAACCTGCGGGTGGAGACGGAGGCGCTGGCGACCGCGCTGCTGTTCGACGGTCGGCGCTGCACCGGCGCGGCGGTGCATCAGCGCGGGCAGAGCCGTGAGATCCGCGCCGCGCGGGAGGTGATCCTGTGCGGCGGCGCGGTCAATTCGCCGCAGCTGCTACAGATTTCGGGCATCGGCCCGGCGGCCCATCTGCAGGCGATCGGGGTGACGCCCCGCCACGACCTGCCCGGGGTGGGCGCCAATCTGCAGGATCATTACGTGGCCCGCATCGCGCATCGGGTGCGCGGGGCGATCTCGATCAACCAGCTGGCGCGCGGAGTGCGGCTGGCCGGGCAGGTGGCCCGGTTCTTCCTGCGCGGCGACGGGGCGCTGACCTTCGGGGTGACCTCGGCGCAGGTGTTCGCCCGCTCGCGGGAAGGGCTGGCCAGCCCCGACCTGCAGCTGCTGTTCACCCCGGCCAGCTACGACCCGGCGGTGTTCGGCGCGCTGGAGCGCGAACCCGGCATGACGGTGGCGATCTGTCCGGTGCGCCCGGACAGTCGCGGCAGCATCATGGCGGTCTCGCCCGACCCGTTCACCAAGCCGCGGATCACGCCCAACTACCTCTCGGCGCCATCCGACGCGGCGGTGCTGGTGGCGGGGATGCGGATGACCCGAGCCATCTTCGCGCAGCCGGCGCTGGCGCAACACAGCGTGACCGAGTTGCTGCCGGGGCCGCAGGCGGTGACCGATGCGGACCTGCTCGCCTCTGCCCGCCGCTACGGGACCACCATTTTCCACCCGGTGGGCACCTGCCGGATGGGCGAGGACCCCGCCTATGCGGTGGTGGATTCCCGGCTGCGGGTGCATGGGCTGGGCGGGCTGCGGGTGATCGACGCCTCGGTGATGCCGACCCTGACCACCGGCAACACCAACGCGCCCACCATCATGATCGCCGAGAAGGGCGCAGCGATGATCGCCGAGGATGCGCGGGCTGCCTGAGCCCGCGCCCGCGGATCAGCCTGCTCCCACCAGCGCCGGCAGCGCCGCGAGCGAGGTCACCTCGTGGTCGGGCCGGCCCGGCAGGCGCTCCGGCTTCTGGGCGTAGCGGTTGCACCAGACCACCCGCATCCCGAACGCCGAGGCCGCCCAGGCGTCCCAGGCATTGGAGGATTGGAACGAAACCTCCGTCGCCGCGACCTCCAGCCGGTCCAGCGCGTGTTGATACACCCGCGGATCGGGCTTGAAGACGCCCACTTCATCGACCGAGATCACCGCGTCCAGGAGCTCGGCCAGGTGGTTGCCCGCCACCGCGCTGGCCAGCATCGCCGGCGAGCCGTTGGACAGGATCGCGGTCCGAATGCCCGCCGCGCGTAGCCGGCGCAGCATGTCCGGGATTTCCGGGAACACCGCCAGCGTCCGATAGAGGTCCATCAGCCGCGCCCGCAGCGCCGGCTCCGCGAGACCCAGCGTCTCCAGCGCGTAGTCCAGCGAATCGCCGGTGATCTGCCACAGATCGACGTAACGTCCCTGCATCGACCGCAGCCAGGTGTATTGCAGTTGCTTGTCGCGCCACAGCGCGGTCAGCGCCGGCGCCTGCGCGCCCAGCGCATCGGTGCAGCCGCGCGCCGCGGCGGCGAAATCGAACACCGTGCCATAGGCGTCGAACACGCAGGCGCGGATACCAGGGAGCGGGGCCATCACGCCGCCGCCGTCGGCAGCCCGGTCACCTCGCCGCGCGCCGGATAGTCCTTCGAGATGACGAAATCGAGCGCGCCCAGGATGTCGGCGAACCGGGGCCGCGCGAATGGCATCGTCTGCACGCTGGCGAAATAGAGCGTGCCGTCGGCGCGGATCAGGAACAGCCCGGGCTCGACGAACAACGCCGGCTCCTCCACCCCGGCCGAGGTGGGGCCGCGGCCCGAGGAAATATAGAGGCCCGAGCGGCGCGCCGCATCCAGACCGAGTCCATAGGCCACCGGCAGCCGGCTGAGCCGCCAGTTCTCCTTCGCCGCCGCCGCCCGCTCTGCGTCATCGCTGCTGATCGCCACCACCTCGGTGCCGCGCGCTGCGAAATCGGTCACCTTGCCGTCGAGCTCGCGCAGATAGGTGCTGCAGATCGGGCAGTGCAGGCCGCGATAGACCACGATCAGGGAGAACCGTTCCGGTCGCGCGGTCGCCACCGACCAAGTGCCGCCGCCGACCAGCGGCAGCGACAGATCGGGCACCTTCTGGCGCGGGACCAGGAGGGAGATGGGGGCGACGGACATCGGCGGGCCTCGGTGGTGAACGCGGCCTATCTGGACCGATCATTCCAGAACGTCAAGCCGGCAGCGCAGCAGCGCGAGCACGGTATCCACCACCCGCTCCAGCACCGCGTCCGACATGCCGCCGCGGGAGAGCACCCGTAGCCCCTGCGCGATGGTCAGAAGCAGTCCCGCCAGCGACTCAGGCGCGTCGGCCGCGCCGATGCTGCCCTCGGCCTGACCGCGGCGGATGGTCGCCGCCAGCGCCGCCTCGACCCGCGTCAGGCTCTGCAGCAGGCGTTCGGCCACCGCGCGGTCGTGCGGCCCACATTCGGTCAGACTGTTGGTCACCAGGCAGCCCAGCCGGGGCTGGCTGTCCGACCCCCCGATCAGCCCGCGCAGGAAGGCGCCGATCGCCGCCGGCGCCGGCCCGTCCCGCTCCAGCGGCGCCATCCGCTCCGCCGCGATCCGGGTGAGGTAATGATCGAGTGCGGCAAGGAACAGCCCGTGCTTGTCGCCGTATGCCGCATACATGCTGGCGCGGTTCAGCCCGGTCGCCTCCACCAGCTCCTGCACCGAGGTGGCGGCATAGCCCTGACGCCAGAACAGCGCCGTGGCACGGTCCAGCACGTCGGTCGCATCGTATTCGCGGGGGCGGGGCATGAGGGGCGAAGGTGGGACAGGCGGCCGGCCCCGGCAAGAGGCGGCTGCGCGTCAGCCGGTTCCGCCGGGGCCCGTCAGCAGGCGGTCGAAGATGTGGATGTGATGGGCGACGAACTTCGGGGTCAGATGCAGCCCATCGACAAATTTGGGCCGCCCGTGATCGTAGAAGGCCGAGCAGATCGGCCCCGGGCTGCACACGTCCGGCAGCGGATTGAGGGTCTTCGCGCCGGTCGCCGCCGCGATGGCCCGCAGCCGGCGGTTTATCGCGGCTCCGGCCGCCGCCAGCGCCGCGACCGGCTCCCCCTTCAACACATTGCGGTTCACCGTGAACCCGGTCAGCCGACGTCGAATCATGTTCTGCGGCGCGAAGGCGGCATCGGCGGCCGGCATCAGCACCAGATACACGCGGTGACCCGTCGCCACCAGGTGCCGAACCTCGTCCTGAAGATTGGCATAGAAGGCGGTCAGGCCGGCGGGCGTGTCCATCCGCAGCTCACGGCCGTGGCGT
>DAHWNE010000216.1 GCA_027340195.1 Acetobacteraceae bacterium
GCGCCCGCGCCGGCCGGTCCGGCCGCCACCGCCAGCAGCTGGTTCATGCGCGGCTGCGTGCGCTTCGCCGCCCATCCGAAGGCGCTGCGCCGTTGGGCCGCCAGCAAGAACCTGCCCAGGGCGCCCGACAAATCCGCCCAGACCTATCTGTTCGGCCTGCCCGGCCAGGTCTTCACCATCCCCACCGCCACCGGTCCGCTGATCCTGGTCTCCGAGGACAGCGGGTCATGCTCGGTGATCGGCTCGGACATCCACGGGCCGGCGCTGCTGAAACGGCTGAACGCCGCGCTCACCGCCGCCGGCGTGACCTTCACGATCACCCAGGACGGGCCCGACCCCAAGGCCAAATCGCTGCACGACCGGGCCTATGCCGCCCGCAAGGGCAGCGCGCGCTGGCTGATGCTGGTCTCCACGGTGACCGACAAGGCGGGCGGCGAGGCGATCCTGACCTCCACCCCCTGACCCTTCCCGCGGCTTCGGCAATTCCGCGACAGCCCTGCGGCGGACGCGCTTGACCCGGCCCGGGGCGGCGGCCATGACCCGGGCACCACGATGTTTCGGATTTCCCCCGCATGAGCACCGACGCGCTCGGTTTCGGCTTCACCTTCCCCGCCCTCGCCTCCCGCGACGGGCTGGTGCGGCTGGACCGGGCCTTCCTCGACACCCTGGCCGCCGAGGACCCGGCACTGCACGCGCGCCTGCTGGCCGCCCGCGCCGCCCCCGACGCGCTGGCCGAGAAGGAGGAGGCGGCCTTGATCGTCGCCCTCGGTCCGGTGCTGGACGGCTTTCTCGGCGCCCTGTTCGGGATCGCGGACGAGCTGGCCGCGATCCGCGCCGCCACCGCCGCCCTCGACCCGGTCCATGCCTGCAAGCGGCTCTTCGTGCAGCGCCAGGCGGCAAAGAAATACCCCGATCCGGCCGGCTTCGACGGAGCCGCGCTGAAAGCGGCGCTGGAGTCCCGGATCGGCGCGCCGCTAACCGAACCCGGCTTCGCCGCCGCGGTCGCTTCATGGGAGGCGGCGAAGGACGAGGCGGCGCTCGACCTCGCCGCCCGCTACGCCGCCTGGGCCGCGCTCACCCCGGCCGGCCGGCACGCCCACCCCGGCGGCACCCTGTTCCACGTCCCCCAGCGGATCGACCCCCAGCACCTGGTGCCGGTCGAGACCGAGATGCGCGACGGCGTGACCATGCTCCGCCTGCCGCCCGAGCATCACCGCCCCCGCGACGGCTTCGCCCTGACGGACGCCGGCATGAGCACCGGCCAGGCCCTGGACCAGATGAACTACTGCATCTGGTGCCACGCCCAGGGGAAGGACTCCTGCTCGAAGGGGCTGGTGGACCGCAAGGCGGGCGGGTTCCAGAAATCTCCCTTCGGCGTGACCCTGGCCGGCTGCCCGCTCGACGAGCGGATCAGCGAGATGCACGCGCTGCGGGCGGAAGGATCGCTGCTCGGCGCCTTCGCCACCATCGCCGTCGACAACCCGATGATGGCCGCCACCGGCCATCGCATCTGCAACGACTGCATGAAGGCCTGCATCTACCAGAAGCAGGAGCCGGTGGACATTCCGCAGGCCGAGACCTCGGTGCTGAAGGAGGTGCTGGCGCTGCCCTGGGGCTTCGAGATCTACGCGCTGCTGACCCGCTGGAACCCGCTCGATCTCCGCCGCCCGCTGCCGCGCCCGGATACGGGACGCAAGGTGCTGGTGGTGGGGCTGGGTCCGGCCGGATTCACCCTGGCGCACCACCTGATGAACGATGGGCACACGGTGGTCGCGATCGACGGGCTGAAGATCGAGCCTCTGGGCTTCGATCCCGCTGCGCCGGTGCGCGACGCCGCCACCCTGTTCGAGACTCTCGACGACCGGGTGATGGCCGGCTTCGGCGGCGTCGCCGAATACGGCATCACCGTGCGCTGGAACAAGAACTACCTGAAACTCATCCGCATCCTGCTGGAACGCCGCCCCGAGTTTGCCCATTTCGGCGGCGTGCGCTTCGGCGGCACGCTGGGGGTGGACGACGCCTTCGCGCTCGGCTTCGATCACGTCGCGCTCTGCCTCGGCGCCGGCCGGCCCACCATGCTGGACATCCCGAACGGGCTCGCGCGCGGGGTGCGCGCGGCGTCCGATTTCCTGATGGCGCTGCAACTGACTGGGGCGGCCAAGCGGAGCTCGATCGCCAACCTCCAGCTCCGCCTGCCGGTGGTGGTGATCGGCGGCGGGCTGACCGCGATCGACACCGCCACCGAGAGCCTCGCCTACTACGTCCGCCAGGTGGAAAAATTCGCCGCCCGCTACGAAGTGCTCGCGGCGGAACGCGGTCCCGCCGCCGCGCGTGCCGGCTGGACCGCGGAAGAGGCGGCGATCGCCGACGAGTTCCTGGCTCACGCCGCCGCGCTGGCCGCGGAACGCGAAGCGGCGGCGCGCGAGGGCCGCGCCCCGGATTTCGTCCCGCTGCTGGACCGCTGGGGCGGCGCCACCATCGCCTACCGGCGCCGGCTGATCGACAGCCCCTCCTACACGCTCAACCACGAGGAAGTGGCCAAGGCGCTGGAGGAAGGCGTTCACTTCGCCGAGGGCCTGACCCCGGTCGCGGTGGAAACCGACGCCCACGGCCATGCCCGCGCCCTGCGCCTGGCCCGCGCCGACGGCACCGAGGTGACCCTGCCCGCCCGCGCCATCCTGGTCGCCGCCGGCACCCAGCCGAACACCGTGCTGGCGCGCGAGGACGGGCGCATCCGCCTCGACGGCCGGTATTTCCAGGCGCTGGACGAAACCGGCGCGCCGGTCACGCCGGTCCGCGGCCTCGCCAAGCCGGACGCGGCACAGGTGCTGATGCACCGCATGGCGGATGGCCGCGCCATCAGCTTCTTCGGCGATCTGCACCCGAGCTTCTTCGGCAACGTGGTCAAGGCGATGGGCAGCGCCAAGCGCGGCTATCCGGTGGT
>DAHWNE010000221.1 GCA_027340195.1 Acetobacteraceae bacterium
GATTGGTCATGTAGATCCGGGTCTGGTAGGTCAGCCCCAGATTGAGCGTGGGCGTGGCGCGAAACAGCAGCCCGATCCGCACCCCGCCGCCATAGCTGTTGTCATAGCTTCGGTTGGTCAGGTCGGTCGGGGCAGAGGAGACTCCGGCGAACGCCTGCAACCCCTGGGCGGCGAAATGCTGCACGGCGAACAGCGGCGCGATGCCGAGCGAAAGCCGCGGCGTCGGCTTGAACGCCAGCGTCGGCGCGATGATGACCTGGGTCAGATCCACCCCGAGCGTGCCCATTCCGCACAGCAGATTCCCCGCCGGCGCCCCCTTGCCGCAGTACCCGGCCGGAATTTGTCCACCCGGATAGGTCGTATTCATGCCGCCGTTTCCGTATATCGTCAGCCCGACATCCCAGCGCGGCCCCAGTGGGACGTTCACCCCGAGCTCGGGGATGACGAAATCATTGGCCCCGCTGCCGGTGCTGCCGTTCAGCCCGAACGCGTTGCCGCTGCGGCTGGCGCTGCGGCTCGGCATGAACAGGTAGAGGCCGAGATCGGTCTCGGCCGGGGCGAAGGCCATGGTGGCGGGGTTGTTCGCCCCGCCCATCGCATCGTCGGTGGTGGCGATTCCGACGCCGCCGCGACCGTTTTCGATCATGCCGTAGCCGGCGGCGAAATATCCGTTGGTGGCGAGCGCGGGCGCGGCACCCCACACAAGGGCGGCGGCGGCCAAGGCGAGCAGTCGCGGCAAGCGACGGCGCATGGCGGTTTCTCCCTCCTGCGCGCCGCGGTCCCGATGGCCGGGCGCATTGTCTTGGACCCAAGGACTGTGCCTCGGGGCCGTCATATTCGTCAATCCTAATATGTCAGCCGGCGCCGCCTTGCCGCGCCCGGCCCCAGGGGCTAGAAGCCCGGCCTTCCCTCCGCACCCGACCGAGACAAACCCATGAAACAGCAGGCCAACCTGATCCGCGCCGGTCAGGTGATCGAGCATGAGGGCCGCCGCTGGACCGTGCTCAAGCAGCAGATCATCACCCCCGGCAAGGGCGGCGCCTTCATCCAGGTGGAGATGCGCGACCTGAAATCCGGCAACAAGACCAACGAGCGCTGGCGCACCGCCGATACGGTCGAGCGGCTGACCACCGACGAGAAGGAGTACACCTACTCCTACACCGACGGCGACAACATCGTGCTGATGGACCCCGAGACCTTCGAGCAGGCGCATATCCCCACCGCCCTGCTCGGCGATTCGGCGCCGTTCCTGCAGGACAACATGCCGGTCACGGTCGATCTGGTGGAGGGCGATCCGGTGGCGATCCACCTGCCGCCGACCGTGGTGCTGGAGGTGGTGGAGGCCGACCCGGTGGTCAAAGGCCAGACCGCCGCCTCCTCCTACAAGCCGGCGAAGCTGTCGAACGGGGTGAGGACCTCGGTGCCGCCGTTCATCGAGACCGGGGAGCGGGTGGTGGTGAAGACCGAGGATGGCAGCTACGTCGAGCGCGCCAAGGGCTGATCGGTGGCGCTGCATCTTTCGCCGCACCTGACGGTGATGGCCAACGCCGCGCAGAAGGCATCCAAGCGCCTGCTGCGTGATTTTGCCGAGGTCGAGCAGCTTCAGGTGAGTGTGAAAGGGCCGGGCGATTTCGTCTCGCAGGCCGATCTGCGGGCCGAGAACACGCTGCGCGAGGAGCTCGCCAAGGCGCGCCCCGGCTATGCCTTCCTGATGGAGGAATCGGGCGCCGCCGGCTCGCCCCGCTGGGCTTGGCGCTGGGTGGTGGATCCGCTCGACGGCACCACCAATTTCCTGCACGGGGTGCCGCACTGGGCGATTTCCATCGGCCTCGAGAAGCGGCTGGAGGACGGCGGCTCCGAACTCGCCGCGGCGCTGATCTACGCTCCGGCGGTGGACGAGATGTACTGGGCCGAAAAAGGGGGCGGCGCGTTCTGCAACGAGCGCCGCCTGCGGGTCTCGGCGCGCAAGGACCTGCGGGAGGCGCTGTTCGCCACCGGGATCCCCTTTGCCGCCGTCACCCCGGCCAACCGGATGGCCTTCTCGCGCACCCTGGCGCGGCTGATGCCGCGGGTCTCCGGCATCCGCCGCTTCGGCGCGGCGGCGTTGGACCTGGCCTGGGTCGCCGCGGGACGCTTCGACGGCTACTGGGAACTCGGGGTGAAGCCCTGGGACATCGCCGCCGGCGCGCTGCTGGTGCGCGAGGCCGGCGGCTTCGTCGGCGGCCTG
>DAHWNE010000226.1 GCA_027340195.1 Acetobacteraceae bacterium
GTCAGGCGCATCGCCTCGCCGATGAAATAGCCGTTGTTGAGGATGTTGTGGTGGGTGAGGGTGGCGCCCTTCGGCGCGCCGGTGGTGCCGGAGGTGAACGGGATGTTGATCGGGTCGTCGAATTGCAGCCGCGGCCCGATCTCGGCCAGCCGGGCGCGGGCGGCGGCGTCGCCGGCGACCGCGACGAAGTCCAGCGTGCCGGGCGCGGCGGGGCCGCCGATCTGGATCACGCCGCGCAGTTCCGGCAGCCGCGCCGCGTGCAGGTCGCCGGGCCTGGCCTGCGCCAGCTCCGGAGCCAGGACGTTCAGCATCCCGATGTAGTCCGAGCTCTTGAACGCGGTCGCGGTCACCAGCGCCCGGCAGCCCACTTTGGTGAGCGCGTATTCCAGCTCGGTCAGCCGGTAGGCGGGGTTGATGTTGACCAGGATCAACCCGGCCAGCGCGGTGGCGAATTGCGTGACCACCCATTCCGGGTTGTTGGGCGACCAGATCCCCACCCGGTCGCCGGGTTCCAGACCGAGCGCCAGCAGCCCGGCGGCGAACGCCTCGGCGCGGGACAGCAACTCCGCGTAGCTCCAGCGCACGTCGCGCGACGGCACGATCAGCGCCGGCCGGTCGGGGAAGCGGGCGGCGGTGGCGGCGAGATTGGCGCCGACGGTCTGGCCCAGCAGCGGCACGTCGCTGGCGCCATGGACGTAGCTTGGGGTCATGGACGGTGCTCCCTCGGGGGACCGGATTTACCGCGGCCGGGCCCGGGGTTCTATCCCCGTCTCAGGGTCAGCCGGTCGAGGCGCAGGCGCTGGCGGGCATCGGTCAGGCGATGCGCCGCCAGCATCGTCACCGAGACGGCGGCCAGCCCGCTGCCGCCGGCCAGCAGGAAGATCAGCAGGATCTGGTATTTGGCCGCCTCCAGCGGGTCCATCCCGGCCAGGATCTGCCCGGTCATGATCCCGGGCAGGGTGACCACGCCGGCCGCCGACATGGTGTTGACGATCGGCAGCAGGGCACGGCGCACCGCATCGCGCACATAGGGCCGCATCGCCTGGCGGAAGCTGGCGCCCAGGCACAGCTGCGCCTCGATCGCCGCGCGCCCGGCGACGGCACCGGCCAGCAGCGCGTCCAGCGCCAGGCTGGCGGCGTTGAGCACGTTGCCCAGGATCATGCCCGACAGCGGCACCGCGTAGCGCGGATCGTACCAGGGCGTCGGGCGGATCGCGGTGGTCAGCGCCAGGATCGCGGTCAGGAAGGTGGCGAAGGCCACCGCCGAGGCGCCGACCGAGAGATTGCCCCAGCGGCCGAGCCGCTGTTCGGGGCGCGCCGCCACCTCCCGCGCCGCCAGCGCCACCATGGTCAGCACCCAGGCCAGGGTGATGGCGGGGTTGGCCACCGCGAACACCACCCGCAGGATCAGCCCCACCGCGATCAGCTGGCCGACCATGCGCGCGGCGGCCACCCCCAGCCGCCGGTGCAGCCCGAGTTGCAGCCAGATCGAAAGCCCCCCGTCGGCGAGCAGCAGCAGCGAGGCCAGCGCCAGGTCCGGCCAGGTGAGCAGGATGGGTTTCATGGTGCCACCAGCCGCCCGGCCTCCAGCCGCAGCCGCCGGGCCGCGAGGCGGGTTGCCTGGGCGGTGTCATGGGTGACCAGCAGCAGCGCCATGCCCGCCGCGAGGCGTTCGGCCAGCAGCGCCTCCACGCGGGCGGTGCTGTCCGGGTCCAGCGGGCCGGTGGGTTCGTCGGCCAGCAGCACGGCGGGTGTGGCGACCAGCGCGCGGCTGAGTGCCAGCCGCTGGCGCTCGCCGGTGGAGAGCCGCGCCACCGGCCCGTCCAGCAGCACCGGATCGAGGCCGAGCCGTTCGGCCAGCGCAGCCCAGGCGGCCCGCCGCGCCGGCGGCAGATGGGCTGCCACGCCGGGCGCCCACCAGCCGGATTCGGCCGGGCAATAGGTGACGTGGCGGCGCCAGTCCGGCGCGGAGAAGCTGGCCCGGGCCCGCCCGTCCAGCGCCACCTCGCCCTGGTTCGGGTCCAGATCGGCGATCATGCGCAGCAGCAGCGATTTGCCGGCTCCGGACGGCCCGGAGATGGCCACGCATTCGCCGCGCGCCAGGGTCAGGTCGAACGGGCCGGCGAGCGCGCTGCGCAGCCCGGCCAGGGCAAGCCGAGGCGGATCAGTGGACGAGCCAGTGGAACAGGCCGAGATGGGAGAGGTCATTGAAGGTGGCGAATACGAACAACCCGGCCAGCAGCGCCAGCCCGGCGCGGAATCCGTATTCCTGCGCGCGTGCCGGCAGCGGCCGGCCGCGCAGCGCCTCCAGCAGATAGAACAGCAGGTGCCCGCCATCCAGGATCGGCACCGGCAGCAGGTTGATGAGGCCGATGTTGACCGAGAGAATGGCGATGAAGCTCAGCAGGTCGGGCAGGCCCTGGGTGGCCACTTCCCCCGACAGCTGGGCGATGCGGATCGGCCCGCCCAGATCCTTGGTGCCGCGCTGGCCGGAGACGATCTGCCAGAGGCCGGTGGCGGTCTGGTCGGTGATGTGCCACGTCTCCCACACCCCGTCGCCGACGGCGGCCAGCGGGGAGAGCGGCTGGTAGGACATCTGATCGCCCGCGACGCCTAGCAACCCGATCTTGCGCCCATCGATCGCGCGCGCGCCGGTGACCAGGGTGACGGTCATGCCCTTGCCGTTGCGGAGCAGCCCGAGGGTGACGCGGGTGTCCGGCCGCGCCGAGATCACCCGCTGCAACTGCTGGAAATTGGCGATCGGGGTGGTATCGACCGAGGTGATGCGGTCGCCCACGCGCAGCCCGGCGCCGGCGGCGGCGGAATGGGCGATCACCGTATCGACGATGGGCAGGGTGACCGGCCGGCCGATCACCCCGAACAGCAGCGTGAAGACCACGATGGCGAGGACGAAATTGGCCACCGGCCCGGCCGCCACCACGATGGCACGGGAGAGCAGCGGCTTGTCGTGGAACGTCTGCCCGCGCACCCAGCCGGCGCGGGTTTCGTCGGAGACGTCCTGCGGCCGTTCCTGCCCGTGCAGCTTCACGTAGCCGCCGAGCGGCAGGATGCAGAGCTTCCAGACCGTGCCGTGCTTGTCGGTGCGGCGGGCGATGGCGGGGCCGAAGCCGAGCGAGAAGGCATCCACCTTCACCCCGCGCCAGCGCGCGGCGAGGTAGTGGCCGAGTTCGTGGAAGAAGATCAGCACGCCAAGCACCACGCCGAAGGCGGCGAGGGTACGCAACAGGTCGGGCAGGTCGTGGAACACGATCGGATCCTTGGCGGCTGCTTCAAAAATGAAGCCTACCACAGTTATCGGGCGTTGACCACCGTAGTCGCGACGGCCCGCGCCGCGGCGTCGAGGGCGATGACGGTCTCCAGATCGGCCAAGTCGGGCGCGCCCAGGCGGTCCAGAACGGTTTCCGCGGTCGATGCGATGTCCAGAAAACCGATCTTTCGCGCAAGAAATGCCGCCACCGCCACCTCGTTCGCGGCGCTCAGTATGGTGGGGGCGCCGCCGCCCGCCCGCAAGGCCGCGCGCGCGAGGCGCAGCGCGGGAAAGCGATCCGGCTCGGGGGGGAAGAACTCGAGCCGGGCCACCGCCGCCAGATCCAACCGCCGCCCGGCGGTGGTCATGCGCGCCGGCCAGGCCAGGGTATGGGCGATCGGCACCCGCATGTCCGGCGCGCCGAGCTGCGCCATCACGCTGCCGTCGGCGTAGCAGACCATGCCGTGGATGACCGATTGCGGGTGGACCAGCACCTCGATCTCGGGCTCGCTCAGGGCGAACAGCCGGGCGGCCTCGATCACCTCCAGGCCCTTGTTCATCAGGGTGGCGGAATCGATGGTGATCTTGGCGCCCATCGACCAGACCGGGTGGTTCAGGGCGTCCTCGGGGCGGGCGGCGCGCATCTGCTCGATGCTCCAGGTGCGGAACGGGCCGCCGGAGGCGGTGAGGATGATGCGCTCCACCGCCGCCCGGTTGCCGTCGGCCAGCGACTGGAAGATGGCGTTGTGCTCGGAATCCACCGGCAGCAGCGTGGCGCCGGCGGCGGCGACGGCGCGCAGCATCACGTCCCCGGCCGAGACCAGCGCTTCCTTGTTGGCCAGCGCGATGACGCCGCCGTTGCGCACCGCGGCAAGGGTGGGCGCGAGGCCGGCGGCGCCGGTGATGGCGGCCATGGTCCAGTCGGCCGGCATGGCGGCGGCCTCGGCGACCGCGGTGGGGCCGGCGCCGCAGGCGATGCCGGAGCCG
>DAHWNE010000243.1 GCA_027340195.1 Acetobacteraceae bacterium
GCCGTCGGCGATGCCGCGCGGGGCGGCATCGTCGGGATGGAGCCACACCGTATCGGGGTCGATCCGTGCCAGCCCGGGCTGGTTGCCGTGGATGGAATGGGTGCGGGCGCGGGATTTGGGCGAGCAGAGGCGCAGCGGGAAGGCGGCGGAGGGCTCGGCGCGCGGATCGAGCGGCGCCACCCAGGCCGGCACCGGCGGGATCGGCCCCAGGCCGCAGGGGTTCGGATCGGCGGCGAGCGCGGGGCAATAGACCTCGATCTTTCCCGACGGGGTGGAGAACGGGTAGGCCGCGCCCTCGCGGATCTCGCGCGCATAGGCGACCGCGTCGGCGGGGGCGGGAAAACGGGCGACGCCGGCGGCGGCGAAGGCGTCGAAATCATCCACCGCGCGGGCGGTGAGATGGCGCAGCCAGGCGTCCTCGTCGCGGTCGGAATAGCCGGCGATCCCGAGCCGCTCGGCGAGGGCGGCGAAGATGTCGATATCGTTGCGACATTCCCCCGCCGGTTCCAGCGCCTTTTGCATGTAGATCGCGTAGTGCCCGGCGCCGGCCCAGGGGGTGTGGACGTCGTTGCGTTCCCAGAAAGTGGTCGCCGGCAGCACGATATCGGCGAAGCGCGCGGTCGGGGTGAGGAAATGATCCTGGGCGACGATGAACTCCACGCCCCCGAGCGCGCCGGCGATGCGCGCGGCGTTCGGCGCCTGGTTGAACAGATTGCCGCCGGCGGCATAGATCAGCCTGATGTCGGCGGGATAGCCGCCGGCCCTGCCGCGCGCCAGCAGATCGGCCAGCAGCGGCGAGGCGACCCGGGCGCCCGCCGGGTTCTCCCCGGTCGGCAGCCGGGCGATGCCGCAGGCTCCGGTGGCGCCGTTGGAGGTGGAGGAATTGCCGCCCGGGATGCCGATATTGCCGGTGATGGCCGCCAGCGCCGCGGCGGCGCGGTGGAACTGCTCGCCGCGCGCGGTGCGCCCCGGCGCGTAGCCGGCCTGGAACGCCGCCGGGCGGGTGGTGGCGAAGTCGCGCGCCAGCCGGCGCAGCGTGGCCGCCGGAACCCCGGTGAGCGGTTCCGCCCATTCGGGGGTTTTCGCCACCCCATCGGCCGCCCCGGTCAGGTAGGACCGCCAGGACGCGCCCGGGGCCGCGCCCGGCGGCAGCCCGGCCTCGTCGAAGCCCAGCACGAAGCGGTCGCAGAACTCCTGATCGTGCAGCCCCTCGCTCACGATCACCTGGGCCATCGCCAGCAGCGCGGCGGTGTCGGTGCCGGGGCGGATGAAGACATGCTCGTCGGCGAGCTGCCGGCTGGTCTCGGTCCGCCGCGGATCGACGCAGACGATGCGGGTGCCGCGCCGCTTCGCCTCCCGCAGCGAGGCCAGGGTGCCGGTGCCGAAGGTGCCGTCCCCGGGCGACCAGCCCCACATCAGCATCAGCTTCGAGTTGGGGAAGTCCGACGGTTCGCGCCCGGCCGCCTTGTGCGCGGTGCGCGGGCCGAAGGTGGCGCGGATGGCGAAGATCTCCGCCTCCGCCGACATGTTCGACCACAGCACGGTGCAGCCGCCCAGCATGTAGAGGAAGCGCTGCGCGGCGGCGCGCGTGTGCAGCACCGAGAGCGAGCCGCTGCGCGAGGCATCGAGGATCGCGGCCGGACCGTAAGTGTCGCGCACTCGGCGCAGCTGATGGGCGACCTCGTCCAGCGCCTCGTCCCACGGGATCGGGGCGAATTGGCCGGACCCGCGCGGGCCGGTGCGGCGCAGCGGGCGCAGCAGCCGGTCCGGGTGGGCCATCCGCTCCACCTGGCCCACGCCGCGCGCGCAGGCGGGCAACGGCGGGTGGTCCGGGTTCCAGCGCCTGGCATCGGTGGAGATGTGAACGATCCGCCCGTCCCGGACATGGGCGTTGACCACGCAGCGCCCGCCGCAGTTATGGCCGCAGGTGGAGGTGACGACCCGCTCGTCCGGCGTGCGCGGGGCCGGGCGGGGGGCTTCGTAGAGGGTGGCGCGCGTCATCGGGCGAGACTATCCGCCGCCGCGCGGGCGCGCCAGCTTGCGCGCCGACGGCGAAGGGCGGTCAATGCCGCCCACGCCGATCCCGGGACCGCCATGACCGAAGCCGAAGCCGACGCCGTCGCCGCCATCCTGGCGCATCCGAACACGATCCCCGCCGATCGCGACGTGGCCTTCCTCAATCGCAACGACACCCGCGGCATCCGCTTGCAGCTCGACTACCAGAAGGCGGAGATCCTGCTGGAAGGCCACGGCATCGCCCACACCGTGGTGGTGTTCGGCTCCACCCGGCTGCGCCC
>DAHWNE010000253.1 GCA_027340195.1 Acetobacteraceae bacterium
AAGGTCTGCTGTGCGTCCAGTCCGAATCCGCCGAGCAGGGCCGGTTCGTATCCGGCGAAGCCATAGACGATTCCGCTGTAGCCCAGGATCCAGGCGACCAGCAGCAGGATGGTGCGGCGGCCGTATTCGCCCCGGAACAACTCGCCCATCGGCACCTTGACCGTCATCGGCACCGTGTAGCGGGCGTAATCCGGCTCCGGCAGGCGGGGCAGGCCGCTGCGGCGGAGACATTCCGCCTCCAGCGCGGCCATCACCTGTTCGGCCTCGGCGTGGCGCCCATGGGCTTCCAGCCAGCGCGGGGATTCCGGCAGGGCGAACAGGGCCAGCGGCAGCAGCACCACCAGCGGCACCGCGGTGAACAGGTAGATGAACCACTGGTAGTGCTGCGGCACCCAGAGCAGGCCGGGGACGTTGCCCAGCAGCCCGAAGATCAGCACCGCCAGCACCTGCGAGGCCAGCATCACCCGGCCGCGATCGGCCGGCGGCACGATCTCGCCCATATACACCACGTTGGTGGACAGCACGCCGCCCATGCCGATCGAGGACAGGCCGAAAAAGACGAACAGCCAGGTGAAATTGTCGGTGAGCGCCGTGGGCCACAGCGGCAGCGCGACCGCGAGCGAGGACAGCAGCAGCGCGCTGCGCCGTCCCCAGCGATCGGCGATGATCCCGATCAGGTACTCGCCGACCAGGATGCCGATGCCGAACTGCATCGCCAGCAGCAGCGAAAACGCCCCCATGCCGAAACTGTGCTTCGGCCCCCAGATGAACGGGTAGAGTTTCGCCGGGATGCCGTCGGCGGCGATGATCACGCCCCAGAAGATCTGGCTGATCAGCGCCAGGCGCCACTGCGCCCAGGTGAGCGGCAGTCGGTCGATGCGCGCCGCGATGCGCCCGACCGAACGCGCGATGTCCGATTCCGTCGCCGTCCCGGACCCCGTCCGATCCATCATGTCCATTTCCCCCGAAGGTGCCGGCGGCGTTCCAGGCCGGAGCCGCCGCCGCGCGGAAGCTACTCCCGGGTATCGGGTTGTCGCGGGCGTCGGGCGCATGTCTGCCATGCGGGCCGGGGTCGGGTTGCCGGCCGGTCGCGCGTCCCGCAAGCTGCGCCGATCACCGAGGAGCTTTCCGATGAACGGCGCCGAATCCCTGGTCTCCACCCTGCTCGCCGGCGGGATCGACACCTGCTTCGCCAATCCCGGCACGTCGGAGATGCATTTCGTCGCCGCGCTGGACCGGATTCCCGGGATGCGCTGCGTGCTGGGGCTGTTCGAGGGCGTGGTCTCCGGCGCCGCCGACGGCTACGCGCGGATGGCCGGCAAGCCGGCGGCCACCCTGTTCCATTGCGGCCCCGGCCTGGCGAACGCGCTGGCCAACCTGCACAACGGCCGGCGTGCTTCCACGCGGATGGTCAACATCGTCGGCGACCAGGCCACCTATCACCGGCCGCTGGACGCGCCGCTCACCGCCGATACCGAGGGCTGGGCGCGCGGCGTCTCCGGCTGGGTGCGCACCGCGACCTCGGCGGCCACGGTGGGGCGCGACGCCGCGGTGGCGATCCAGGCGGCGCGGACCGAACCGGGCACCATCGCCACCCTGATCCTGCCCGCCGACACCGCCTGGACCGAAGGGGGCGAGGTGGGCGCGCCGCTGCCGGTGCCGGCGCGCACCGAGGCCGATCCGCTGGCGGTGCGCAATGTCGCCGCGGTGCTGCGCCGGGGCGAACCCACCGTGCTGCTGCTGGGGGGCGATGCCACCGACGCCGCCGGGCTCGAGGCGGCGCACCGGGTCGCCGCCGCCACCGGAGCGTCGCTGATGGCGATGGGATCGAACGCGCGGATGGCGCGCGGGCAGGGCAGGGTGTTCGTCAACCGCATCCCCTATCCGGTCGATCAGGCGGTGCAGGCGATGGCCGGGTTCCGCCATGTCATCCTGGTGGGGGCGCGGGCGCCGGTGATCTTCTTCGCCTATCCCGGCAAGCCCGGCAGCCCGCTGGCGCCGGGGGCCGAGGTCCATGTGCTGACCCGACCCGAGCAGGACCCGCGCGCGGCGCTGGCGCGGCTCGCCGAGGAACTCGGCGCGCCGCGGGTTCCGGTCCCCGATGCCGGCCCTCGGCCTGAGCCGGCGCGCGGGCCGCTCACCCCGGAGGCGGTGGCGCAGACCCTGGCCGCGCTGATGCCCGAGGGCGCGGTGGTGGCCGACGAATCGATCACCTACGGCCGCGGCTTCTTCCCCGGCACCCGCGCCGCCGCGCCGCATGACTGGTTGCAGGTGATGGGCGGCGCCATCGGCGGCGGCCCGCCGATGGCCACCGGGGCGGCGGTGGGCGCGCCCGGGCGGCGGGTCATCAACACCCAGGCCGACGGCTCGGCGATGTACACCTTGCAGGCGCTCTGGACCCAGGCGCGCGAGCGGCTGGACGTGACCACGGTGATCTTCGCCAACCGCAAGTATCAGATCCTGCTGGGCGAGCTCGCCAATGTCGGCGCCAATCCCGGCCGCTCCGCGCTTGATATGCTGGACCTCGGCAACCCGGATCTGGACTGGGTGAGCCTCGCCCGCGGGATGGGGGTGGAAGCGGCCGGGGCGGACAGTTGCGAGGGCTTCGCCGATCTGCTGGCGGCCTCGCTGCGCCGGAAGGGGCCGTTCCTGATCGCGCTTGCCGTGTAGGCGCGCGGATGGAGGTGAAAATCTGCGGCCTCAACGACCCCGCCGGCCTCGCGGCGGCGGTGGAGGCCGGGGCCGAGTGGGTGGGCTTCGTGTTCTTTCCCCGCTCCCCGCGCGCGGTCACCCCGGAGCAGGCGGCGGCGCTGTCGGCGCGGCATCCGGGCAGGTCCGGGGGCGGGCCCGGCCGGGTCGGGCTGTTCGTCGATCCCGACGATGCGGCGCTGGACGCGGCGCTGGCGGCGCTGCGGCTCGACGCGCTGCAACTCTACGCCCCGCCGGCGCGCATCGCCGCCATCGCGGCGCGGCTGGCGGTGCCGATCTGGCGGGCGGTGGCGGTGGGCGGGCCGGCGGACCTGCCGGCCGCGGCCGGGGCGGAGGCGCGGCTGGTGATCGAGCCCCGCCCGCCGGAGGGCGCCACCCGCCCTGGCGGCAACGCCCAGCGCCTGGACTGGACGCTGACCCGGGGCTGGCGGGCGCCGCGCCCGTGGCTGCT
>DAHWNE010000275.1 GCA_027340195.1 Acetobacteraceae bacterium
CGCGGAGAAGTTCAATCTGGCTCTGAAAGAAGTGGAAAAGAGAAAATATCTGCCTAAGGAGATTGTTAGAATCATTCGGAGTGAGGGCTGGACCCGTTTTACCATTGATACTCATACCAAGATATGGCAACGGCTAGCGGCGAAAGACCCGGCAAAGGGATACGGGGCTGTCGCAGTCGGCAAGCAATGGGGATGGTATGAGACTTGGCTCAATCGCGTCCGGGAAGAGTGCCAGCAGCATCCGGACCGTTATCGCAACTCGCAAGTAAGTCCGGCAGCAGTACCCCCATCGGCCTCTCCGCCATGACCGCTCCCGGGGATGATGAGCCTCAAACTAATCTTCTTTCCGGCATCTCAGATTTCGACGCGGTTAGTCATTTGCTCGCCGATCGTTATGAAGACTTTCCCCGTCAGGTCGCTCGGTTGCATCACCTGGCAGGCCTCGGGCGCACGCTCGGTCCGCTGGGGGCCATGTTCTTCGGTGAATCCGCTCCGTTCAGCACTTGGATGGAGGCGCGATCGTCGTTTGTGCATCACACTTCCGCTGCCACCAGCCTTCTCTACCAGTCCCCTGTGGAAAACCTACTCGCTGCTTTTCGGCACGCCGCTAAGGGTCGCGATACGCCGCCCCGTTCCAGTAGGTGACGTGCAGGTCGAGGGCGAGCAGCCCGGGGTGCGCCGCCGCCAGCCGACGCAGCAGCCCGTCCGCCGGCGGGCAGGAGGAGCAGGCCTGGGAGGTAAACATCTCCACCACCACCGGCCGCGGCGCCGCCATGGCGGGCGGCGCCAGCAGCAATCCGGCCAGCAGGGCGAGCCGGGCTTTCACCGACGGCCGGGCTGTTCCAGCGCGGCGCGGAACGCGGCCACGCAGCGGGCGATGTCGTCGGCGTCGTTGTAGATGTGCGGGCTGATGCGGATGCGCCCGAGCCGGTCGGCGACATAGACGCCGTCCCCGGCCAGGCGGGCGAGGAAGCCCGGGGGCGTGCCGCCGGGGATGGTCACGCTGAGGATCTGCGGCGCGCGCAGCGCCGTGGCGGGGATGCCGAGACCCAGCGCCGCCAGCCCTTCGGCCAGCTCCGCCGTCAGCGCCGCCAGCCGCCCCGCCACCGCGTCGAGACCGAGTGCCGCCAGCAGCTCCATCCCGACCGAGGCCATTTCCAGGGAGACGAAATGGTCGCGCTCGCCCATGTCGAACCGGCGGGCGTCGGGCAGGTAGCTGGTGTCGGCGAGGTAGGGGACGTGCTCGGCATTGACCCGGCGCCGGCCGTGGGCGGTCTGTTCCAGCGGCACGCCCCCCTGGCGGCGCGGGGCGACATAGAGAAAGGCGCGGCCATAGGGGCCGAGGGTCCATTTGTAGGTGGGGAAGACCAGGAAATCCGGGTCCAGCGTCCCGACATCGACCGGACCGGCGCCGACCGCATGGGTGGCATCCACCAGCAGCGCCGCGCCGACCGCCCGCAGGGCCGGGGCGATGCGGGCAATGTCCAGCGCCCCGCCGTCGGACCAGTGGACCGAAGCGATCGAGGCCAGGCTGGGCGGGCGTCGGCCGATCGCGGCCAGCACCGCCGCGGTCCAGTCGCCATCCTCCGGCCGGGCGACGGTGTCGATGGCGATCCCGTCGGTCTCGGCGCGGCTCATCCATTCCAGCACCGGGGCGGAGTGATCGTCGGCCAGCACCAGCACGCGCGATCTGGCCGGCAGGTCCAGCGCCTTGGCGGCGGTGGAGACGCCGTAGCCGACCGAGGGGATGATCGCGACGTCGGCCGGCGCGGCGCCGATCAGGGCGGCGGCGGCGGCGCGGGCGCGGGCGTATTGGGTCTCGGCGAAATCGGCGGGCAGGCGCCAGGGCTGCGCCTTGCGGGCGACGCCGACGCGCCCGGCCTCCACCGCGGCGCGCGGCAGCGGCCCCCAGGCGGCGGCGTTCAGCCAGGCGATGTCGGCTTGGATGTCGAACCGGGCGCGCTGGCTGGGGAGCATGGCGGCGCGCCGCGGCGGATCAGTGCGGGACGACCGGGCCGGCGGGCTGGGCCGGGGGCGCCTTGGCTTTCGCCGGCGGGGTCTGGGCCGGTGGGGCCTTGGTCGGTCCAGGGGCCGGCGCGGCGGCCGGCGCGGGGGCGGCGAGGAGGCCGGAGACGCCGCCCTGCCCGGCGGTGCGGTTGAGCAGCGCCAGGGCGAGCGAGAGGCCGAGGAACACCGCGGCCAGGATGGCGGTGGCGCGGGTGAGGAAATTGGCGGTGCCGCGCCCGGACATGAAGGCGCCCATGCCCTGGGAGTTGCCGATGCCGAGCCCGCCGCCCTCGCTGCGCTGGATCAGCACGACGCCGATCAGGGCGATGGCGACGAAGACCTGGATGACCATCAGGATGGGGATCACGGGGCGGGCAACTCCGAACGGGTGCCGGCGTGTAGCAGGCCCGGGCGGTGGGTTCCAGGGTCCGGGGTGTCAGCGCAGCCCGGCGTTGATCTTCTCCAGCGCCGCCGCGCCCGGCACCAGATCCGCCTGTTCCAGCGCGTTGAACGGCGTCTCCACCGTGTTCAG
>DAHWNE010000332.1 GCA_027340195.1 Acetobacteraceae bacterium
GACGATGTTGCTTGCCATGAGTGTGTCCTTTGCGATCCCCGAGTCGTCTCAGACGGCTTCCGCGCCGGAGATGATCTCGATCAGTTCCTTGGTGATGTTGGCCTGGCGCGCCCGGTTGTAGTTGAGCGTGAGCCGCTTGATCATGTCGCCGGCGTTGCGCGTCGCGTTGTCCATCGCGGTCATGCGCGCGCCATGCTCGCCGGCGGCGGATTCCAGCAGCGCGCGGAACAGCTGCACGCTGAGGTTCTGCGGCAGCAGGCGGGCCAGGATGGTCTCTTCGTCCGGCTCGAAATCGAAGCTGGCGCCGCCCAGCGCCGCGTCCGTCTCCCCGCCGCCGACCGGGGCCGGCACCAGCTGCTGTTCCGTCACGATCTGCGAGATGACCGAGCGGAACCGGTTATAGACCAGAGTGACGACATCCGCCTCCCCGGCTTCGACCATCGCGGTCACCCGCGATGCCAGCGCCTCGGCATCGGCGAACTCCAGCCGCTTCTTACCGGCGTAGGAGACGTCGCCGATGATGCGCGAGGCCAGCTCGCGCCGCAGATAGTCCCGCCCCTTGCGTCCGACGGCGAGGATTTTCACCGTCTTGCCCTCGGCCTCGAGCTTGCGGGCCAGGGTGCGGGTGGCGCGGCCGATATTCGCGTTGAAGGCGCCGGCCAAGCCGCGGTCGGCGGTGACCGGGACCAGCAGATGCACCCGGTCCGACCCGGTGCCCACCAGCAGCCGCGGCGCCGAGGGGCTGCCGGCCACCGAGGCCGCCAGCGCGCCCAGCATCCGCTCCATCCGTTCCGCGTAGGGGCGCGACGCCTCCGCCTGCGCCTGCGCCCGGCGCAGCTTGGAGGCCGCCACCATCTTCATGGCGGAGGTGATCTTCTGCGTCGATTTGACGCTGTTGATCCGGACCCGGAGGTCTTTCAGGCTGGGCATCGGCGCGGCCTACGCGAAGGTCCGGGCGAAGCCATCCAGGAAGGCGATCAGCTTCTTCTCGGTCTCCGGCTTGATCTCGCGATCGTTGCGGACCGCCTCCACGATCCCGGGCTCACGCGCCTTCAGATCGGAGAGGAACTGCGCCTCGAACGGGCCCACCCGGTTCACGTCCAGCTTGTCCAGATAGCCACGCACACCGGCGAAGATGGCCAGCACCTGGTCCTCCACCGGGATCGGACGATACTGCGGCTGCTTCAGGAGCTCGGTCAGCCGCGCCCCGCGCGCCAGCAGCGCCTGGGTGGAGGCATCGAGGTCGGAGGCGAATTGCGCGAACGCCGCCATCTCGCGGTACTGCGCGAGTTCCAGCTTGATGCGCCCGGCGACCTGCTTCATCGCCTTGATCTGCGCCGCCGAACCGACGCGGGAGACCGAGATGCCCACGTTCACCGCCGGGCGGATGCCGCGGAAGAACAATTCGGTCTCGAGGAAGATCTGCCCGTCGGTGATCGAGATCACGTTGGTGGGGATGTAGGCGGAGACGTCGCCGGCCTGGGTCTCGATGATCGGCAGCGACGTCAGCGAGCCGCCACCCAGGTCGCTGTTCAGCTTGACGGCGCGTTCGAGCAGCCGCGAGTGCAGGTAGAACACGTCGCCCGGGTAGGCCTCGCGTCCCGGCGGGCGGCGCAGCAGCAGCGACATCTGGCGATAGGACACCGCCTGCTTGGACAGATCGTCGTAGAAGATCACGGCGTGGCGGGCGTTGTCGCGGAAGAACTCGCCCATCGTGCAGCCGGCGTAGGGGGCCAGGAACTGCATCGGCGCGGGGTCGGAGGCGGTGGCGGCGACCACGATCGAGTACTGCATCGCCCCGTTCTCTTCCAGCGTCTTCACCAGCTGGGCCACGGTGGAGCGCTTCTGGCCGATGGCGACGTAGATGCAGTAGAGCTTCTTCGATTCGTCGCTGCCGGCGTTGACCGCCTTCTGATTGATGATGGTGTCGATGATCACCGCGGTCTTGCCGGTCTGGCGGTCGCCGATGATGAGCTCGCGCTGGCCGCGCCCGATCGGGATCAGCGCGTCGATCGCCTTGAGCCCGGTCTGCATCGGCTCATGCACCGATTTGCGCGGGATGATGCCCGGCGCCTTCACCTCGACCCGGCGCTTCTCGGTGGCCGCGATCGGCCCCTTGCCGTCGATCGGATTGCCGAGCGCATCGACCACGCGGCCGAGCAGCGCATCGCCCACCGGCACTTCCACGATCGCGCCGGTGCGCGAGACGGTGTCGCCCTCGCGGATCTGGCGGTCGTCGCCGAAGATCACGACGCCGACATTGTCGGTTTCCAGGTTGAGCGCCATGCCGCGCATCCCGGCGCCGGGAAACTCCACCATCTCGCCGGCCATCACGTTCTGCAGGCCGAACACGCGGGCGATCCCGTCGCCGACCGACAGCACCTGCCCGGTCTCGGCGATATTGGCTTCGGTGTCGAACGCGGCGATCTGCTTCTTGAGGATCTCCGAGATCTCGGCGGGGCGGATCTCCATATCAGGCGGCTCCCTTCATGGCGTACTGCAGGCGCTGCAGCCGGGATTTGAGACTGGTGTCGTAAAGCCTTGCGCCGACGCGCACGACCAGGCCGCCCAGCAGGTCGGCTTCCACCTGCTCGACGATGTTCACGTTGCCGTAGCCCGCCTCGATCAGCCGGGCCCGCAGGGATTGACGCTGCACGTCCGACAGCGGGTGGGCGGAGGCGACATGGGCGGTGATGACGCCGCGCTTGTCCGCCACCAGGGTGGCGAAGGCGCCGACGATGTTGCGCAGCTCGCGCAGCCGGCGGTTGGAGGCGACCACGCCCACGAAATCCCGAACCGGCTTGCTGAAACCTTCCTGCTCCAGCACCGCCAGCGCGGCGCGGCGGGCCTGCTGCACGTCGATCAGCGGGGAGAGGATGAGGCGGCGGAAATCCGCGCTGGCGTCGATCAGCCGGCCGAGCGACTCCATCTCGGCCACCACCGCGTCGAGCGCGTGGGCATCCTCGGCATAGGAATAGAGCGCGGCGGCGTAGCGGTCGACCAAGCCACCGCCGGTTGCGACAGTGGCGGCGGCGCCGCCCGAGGACGTGGAGGCTGAGGCCACGAGAACCTTCCCGAAATCCGGACCAGCCGCACCCTGGCGCGGCACAAAAGTCAACCCAACCGTCCGCCTGTCGGGTTCCCGATGGCGGTTCCGGTCGATGGCGCGGCCTCTAGCATGGCCCCCCGACCCTGGCAACAGCGCGCCCCTCGCGCCGGACCGGGCGCTCGGCTATAGGTCACGGACGTTGCCGCAGCCCGAGGATCCGCCCATGCCCGCCTATCGCTCCCGCACCACCACCCACGGCCGCACCATGGCGGGCGCCCGCGCCCTGTGGCGCGCCACCGGCATGACCGAGGGCGATTTCGGCAAGCCGATCATCGCCATCGCCAATTCCTTCACCCAGTTCGTCCCCGGCCATGTGCATCTGAAGGACCTCGGCCAGCTGGTCGCCGCCGAGAGCGCCAAGGCCGGCGGGGTGGGGCGGGAGTTCAACACCATCGCCGTCGATGACGGCATCGCCATGGGCCATGACGGGATGCTCTATTCCCTGCCCTCCCGCGAGCTGATCGCGGATGCGGTGGAATACATGGTCAACGCGCATTGCGCCGACGCGCTGGTCTGCATCTCCAACTGCGACAAGATCACGCCCGGGATGCTGATGGCGGCGATGCGGCTCAACATCCCCACCGTGTTCGTCTCCGGCGGGCCGATGGAGGCGGGCAAGATCATCGCCAAGGGGGAGAAGCGCGCGGTCGATCTGATCACCGCCATGGTGGTCGCGGCCGATCCCACCGTCTCCGAGGCCGAGACCGAGGTGATGGAACGCTCCGCCTGCCCCACCTGCGGCTCGTGCTCGGGGATGTTCACCGCCAATTCCATGAACTGCCTGACCGAGGCGCTGGGCCTCGCGCTGCCCGGCAACGGCACGGTGGTGGCGACCCATGCCGACCGCAAGCGGCTGTTCACCGAGGCCGGCTGGCTGATCGTCGATCTGGCCCGCCGCTACTACGAGCAGGACGATGCTTCGGTGCTGCCGCGCAACATCGCCAGCTTCGCCGCGTTCGAGAACGCGATGTCGCTGGATATCGCGATGGGCGGCTCCACCAATACGGTGCTGCATCTGCTGGCCGCGGCGCAGGAGGGCGAGGTGCCTTTCACCATGGCCGACATCGACCGTCTGTCGCGGCGGGTGCCCAATCTGTGCAAGGTCTCGCCCTCGGTCGCCGACGTTCATGTGGAGGACGTCCATCGCGCCGGCGGCATCCTGGGCATCATGGCCGAGCTCGACCGCGCCGGGCTGATCCACCGCGACT
>DAHWNE010000348.1 GCA_027340195.1 Acetobacteraceae bacterium
CACGATGATCCGGTCGAACCCGGTCAGCGTGGACAGCCGATGCGCGATCGCCACCACCGTGCGACCGGCCATCAGCTTCTCGAGCGCCGCCTGGATCGCGTGTTCGCTTTCCGAATCGAGCGCGCTGGTGGCCTCGTCCAGCAGCAGGATCGGCGCGTTCTTCAGCAGCGCCCGGGCGATCGCCAGCCGCTGGCGCTGCCCGCCGGACAGCTTGGTCCCGCGGTCGCCGACGATGGTGTCGAATCCCTCCGGCAACGCCTCGATGAAGTCGCGGCAATGCGCGGCGGAAGCGGCGGCGAGCACTTCTGCCTCGGTCGCCCCGGGGCGGGCGTAGCGGATATTCTCCAGCACCGAGCGGTGGAACAGACTCACATCCTGCGGCACCACCGCGATCGCGTCCCGCAGCGAGTCCTGAGTCACCGCGCGCAGATCCTGCCCGTCGATGGTGACCGCGCCGGCGGTCACGTCATGGAAGCGCTGCAGCAGCGCCAGCACGGTGGATTTGCCGGCGCCCGATGCCCCGACCAGGCCCACCCGCTCCCCGGGACGGATCTCCAGGTCGAACCCGCGCAGCACGGCGCCACGGCCGGGGTAGGCGAACTTCACATCGTGGAATGCCACCGCGCCGGCGGCGACCGTTAGGGTCGCGGCGCCATCCGGCAGATCATGCGGGACCAGCACCGCACCGATCGCTTCCTCGAGCCGCGCCACATCCTGCGTGAGCGCCACCAGCGCCACCGCCAGATCGCGGGTCGCGTTCAGGATGGTCAGCGCCAGCGTGGTCAGCAGGACGATGTCGCCCACCGTGGCGCGGTGGTGCTGCCACATGATGATCCCGTAGGCGACCACGCCCGCGGTCAACAGCGCGGTCAGCACGGCGTGCAACAGGCGCAGCCGTTCCAGGTAGAACAGGCTGGCCCGGCGCGCGGCCATCTCGGTCGCCAGCCGCGAGTCCAGCCGCGCGCGTTCGCGCAGGGTGGCGCCGAATGCCCGCACCACCGTCATGTTGGCGATCACATCGACCAGTTCGCCGTCCACCGCGGCGGCCTGCCCGGCGTAGGCCCGGTGCAGCGGCGCGCCGCCCTTGGCCAGCCGGTAGATCAGCAAGCCCAGTCCCGCCGCCAGGACCACCAGCACCGCCGCCAACGCCGGGTTCACCGAGCCGATGAAGGCGATCGAGAACATCACCGCGATCACCGGCGGCAGCACATTCCAGGCCCCGGTGTTGGAGACGGTGAACGCGGCATTGGCGGTGGCGGTGATCCGGCCGGCCAGCGCACCCGGCAGGCGCTCGGCGAACCAGGCCGGGGCGTGGCCGGTCAGATGCGCGAACAGGTCGCGCCGGATATCCCCGGTGACGGCAACGAAGCTGCGCGCGGCGGCAAACCCGCCGACCCGCCAGGACAGGTTGTCGGCAGCTATGAACCCGATCAGCAGCAGGAATGCGCCCCACACATTGCCGCCGGCGTCCGGTCCGGCGGCCACCACATCGATCAGGTTCTTGAGCCCGTATTGTGTGGAGACCGACGCCCCCACCGCCACCAGGACCGAGATGAAAATGATGGCATGGCCCAACGCGTGGCGCCGGACGTAGCCGGCCAGAAACCCGAGCGGGCGGGGGCGGGCCGGAGCAGCGGCGGATCCGAGGCGGATGACGGAACCCATGGGCGGGGACTTTCCAGTGCGGCAGCCCCCATATCGCGCCCGATCGCGCCATTGATGCGGCAGAATGCGCCGGAATCCGGCCACAATCGGTACCTAGCTCTGCGTTCGACAGGGGGTGGCGCGGCCGGCGTCCCGGCCCAGCCCTGACGGGGTATCCAGCCGCCCGACCTGACAAAGAACCAAGGGGTCTGTTCCCGATGCGTATCGCCCAGATCGCGCCGCTGTTCGAAGCGGTACCGCCCAAGCTGTACGGCGGCACCGAGCGCGTGGTGTATTCGCTGACCGAGGAGCTCGTGGCGATGGGCCACGACGTGACGTTGTTCGCCTCGGGGGATTCCATCACCTCGGCCCGGCTTGCGCCGATGCGCGATCAGGCGATCCGCCTCGATCCGTCGGTGAAGGACTGGATCGCCTATTACATGCGCATGATGGAGCTGGTGTATCGCCGCGCACCGGAATTTGATGTTCTGCACTTCCATACCGACTATTTCCCGCTGTCGCTGTTTTCCCGCCAGCCCACCCCCTTCGTCACCACCTTGCACGGGAGGCTCGACCTGCCCGAGTTCAAGGAGGTGTACGAGACCTTCCCCGAGGCCCCGTTCGTCTCGATTTCGGATTATCAGCGCCGGCCGATCCCGGGGCTGAACTGGGTGCGCACGGTGCTGCACGGGATGCCGGCCGAGCTGCTGCGCCCGCAGCCGCTGCCGCAGAGCTATTTCGCCTTTCTCGGCCGCGTCTCGCCCGAAAAAGGGCTGGACAAGGCGATCCGCATCTCCGCCGCGGCCGGCGTGAAGCTCAAGGTGGCGGCGAAGGTGGATAATGCCGACCGCGCCTATTACGACAGCGAGATCGCGCCGATGATCGCCGCCAACCCGCATGTCGAGTTCATCGGCGAGATCAACGACGCGCAGAAGCCGGCGTTCCTTTCGGGGGCGAAGGCACTGCTGTTCCCGATCGACTGGCCGGAGCCGTTCGGACTGGTGATGATCGAGGCGATGGCCTGCGGTACCCCGGTGATCGCCTTCAACCGCGGCTCGGTGCCGGAGGTGATCGATCACGGCGTCACCGGCTTCATCGTCCCCGACGAGGCCGCCGCGATCGCCGCCATCGGCAATCTGGACCAGCTGGATCGCCGCGCCGTGCGCGCGCAGTTCGACCGCCGCTTCACTGCCCGGCGCATGGCCGAGGACTATCTGGACGTCTATGCCGAGTTGATCGAGGAGAAGCGCCCGCTGCTGCGCGCGGTGGGCGATTGATATACCCGTCTGGTTCTGCGCGCAGCCGCCACGCCAACCCTGCGCGCAGACCAGCCCGGGGCTGGCGGTCGGGCGTTCACCCCAACGCCGCCACCCCGGGCAGAGTCCGGCCTTCCATCCATTCCAGGAACGCGCCGCCGGCGGTCGAGACATAGGAAAACCGCTCGGCCACCCCGGCGGCGTGCAGCGCGGAGACGGTGTCCCCCCCGCCGGCCACGCTGCGCAGGCGCCCGGCCGCCGTCGCCTCGGCCACGGCGCGCGCGAGCGCGGTGGTGCCGGCGTCGAAGGGCGGCGTCTCGAACGCGCCCAGCGGACCGTTCCAGATCAGGGTGCCCCAGTCGGCCAGGCGCGCTTGTAGCGCGGCGACGCTGGCCGGCCCGATATCGAGGATCAGATCGGCCGCGCCGACCGCGGCCACCGGCACCACCCGCGTTGCAACCCCGGCCGCGAGCGCCGGGGCCACCACCACGTCGCTGGGCAGCAGCAGCGCCGCCCCAGCGCGGCCGAGGATGTCCCGGGCGGTCGCGTGCAGCTCGGGCTCCTGCAACGACAATCCCACCGGCAGCCCCTGCGCGGCGAGGAAGGTGTTGGCCATCGCCCCCCCGATCACCAGCGCATCGACCCGGCCGATCAGGTTGCCCAGCAGATCGAGCTTGGTCGAAACCTTCGCTCCGCCCACCACCGCCGCCACCGGCCGCACCGGGTTGCCCAGCGCCGAATCGAGCGCCTGCAACTCCGCCTGCATCAGCCGCCCGGCATAAGCGGGGAGACGATGCGCGACCCCCTCGGTGCTGGCATGGGCCCGGTGCGCCGCCGAGAACGCATCGTTGACGTAAAGATCGGCGAGCTTTGCCAGGGCGGCGGCGAAGGCGGGATCGTTGGCTTCCTCCTCGGGATGGAAGCGGGTGTTTTCCAGCACCAGCACGCCGCCCGCCGGCAGCGCCGCCACCGCCCGCTCGGCCGCATCGCCGATGCAATCGGGGGCGAAGGTCACCTTCCGCCCCAGCACGCCGGCGAGCGCGGCGGCCACCGGCGCCAGTGACAAGGCGAGGTCCCGCTTGCCCTTCGGCCGCCCGAAATGCGAGCAGACGATGACCTTGGCCCCTTTGTCCGCCAGTTCGCGGATGGTGGGGGTCAACCGCTCGAGCCGGGGCAAATCGGCGAGCAGCCCATCATGCATCGGAACGTTCAGGTCGGCGCGAAGCAGCACCCGCTTGCCCGCGACGGCGAGCCCGTCCAGCACCCGTATCTGCATGTCACAGGGCGCCGAACAGCGCGGCGGTGTCGCACATGCGGTTGGAGAAGCCCCACTCGTTGTCGTACCACCCCATCACGCGCACCATCGCCCCGTCCACCACCGCGGTCTGCGTGGCATCGAAGGTGCAGGATGCCGGGCAATGGTTGAAATCGATGCTGACCAGCTTTTCGGTGTTGTAGTCCAGGATGCCGCGCATCTCGCCCTCGGCGGCGCGCTTCATCGCGGCGTTGACGGCGGCAACATCGGCCGGCTTCTCAAGGTTCACGTCCAGCGACACCAGCGAGACATTCGGGGTCGGAATCCGGATCGCGGTGCCGTCCAGCTTGCCCTTGAGCGCCGGCAGCACCAGGCCCACCGCG
>DAHWNE010000349.1 GCA_027340195.1 Acetobacteraceae bacterium
GGCGCGGCGAGCAGGGCGGGGAGCAGCAGCGCCAGCGCGGCGCGAAGGGGAAGGCGGGGGTGGAGCACTAGAACCTCGTTCCAAAGCCAAAGCGGAAAATCTGGGTCTGATCGCCGGGTTGCTTGATGACGAACGGCGTCAGGTCGATGTTGATGAGGCCGAAGCCGGAGCGCCAGGAAATGCCGAAGCCGATGCCCACCCGCGGCGCGCTGGAGGCGGTGATGGCCGGGCAGGTGCCGTTCGGCTGGGTTGGGCAGGAGTTGGATTCGAAGCTGGCGTCGGTCAGCGCCCCGATATCGGCGAACACATGCCCCGACAGGCCGAGATCGGGCGAGACCGGCAGCGGGAAGTTCAGCTGGTTCGATTCCGTCCACAGGAACCGCCCGCCGAGCGAATCCCCGGTGGTGGCGTCATGCGGCCCGGCGCCGCCGGTCTGGAAGCCGCGCAGATTGTCCCCGCCCAGGAAGAATCGGTCGATGATCTGTTCCTGGTGACCGAGGTTGAACAGATATCCCACCGTGCCGCGCAGCCGGATGTACCAGCCGTTGCCCAGAAAGCGTCGCAGGGGGATGTAATAGGCGGCGTCGATGCGGGTGCGCAGGAAATGCGCGCTGCCGCCGAGCCCGGCATATTCGGTGGAGAGCGCGACGATGCCGCCGCGCGTGGGTTCGATGGTGCTGTTGCGGTAGTCGAGCGTGATCACCTGCCCGATCTGCGACAGCGTGGTGTACCCCGCCTCGTCGAAGATGAAGGGGGAGGAGCCGGTCTGGATGTTGTACACGTCGCGGCTGACCAGCTGGTAACTCCACACCTGCGACATGTGGTTGGTGAAGTTGTAGCCGGCACGGACCGAGAAACCCATCCGCTGCTCGTCATAGGGCGCCGTGCCCAGGGTGTTGTAGTTCAGCAGGAAGACATCCGCCCCGACCAGCAGGTTGCGGTTCTCGAAATACGGGTCGGTGATGTTGAAGTCGATCGAGCTCTGCTTCTGCGCCAGCGTGCCGTTGACCCCGGCATCGACGCCGGAGCCGATGATGTTGCGCTGCTGGATGCCCGCTTGCAGCAGCAGGCCGATATCGGTGGAGTAGCCGCCGCCCAGGCTGATCTGGCCGGTCGCTTTCTCGGTCACATGGGCGGTCAGCACCGCCTTGTCGGGCGCCGAGCCGGGGGAGACGGTGATCGAGGAATGCGAGAAATAGTTCAGGTCTTTCAGCCGCTGTTCGGTGCGCTTGACCGAATCGGCGTTCATCGCGTCACCCTCGGCCAGATGGAACTGGCGGCGGATCACGCTGTCGCGAGTGCGGGTGTTGCCGACGATATCGATGCGCTCGACATAGACCCGCGGCCCACGGCTGACATCGAAGCTGAGGGTGACGGTATGCGTCTTCGGATCCTTGGTCAGGCCCGGCTTCACCACCACGAAGGCATAGCCGTGAGAGCGGACGAACTGCTCCATCCTGTCGATGCTGCGATGGAAGGCGTCGGCGTCGTACCAATCGCCCTTCTCGAACTCGAGCGATCCCGCCAGCCGGGCCGGGGTCATGCCTTTCAGCGATGAGTGGATCACGATCTTGCCCACCCGGTAGCGCTGGCCCTCGTGAACGCTGAAGGTCAGGAAGAACGCCTTGCGGTCGGGCGCCAGCTCGGCGCGGGCGGCGATCAGCCGGTAATCGGCGTAGCCGTGATCGAGGTAGAACCGCCGCAGCAGCTCCTTGTCCAGATCCAGCCGGCGCGG
>DAHWNE010000003.1 GCA_027340195.1 Acetobacteraceae bacterium
TCCGGTCCCAGCCTGGCGATGGCGCCGCTGGCCACCCGCAAGCATGTGCTGATGCTGAACGCCGGCGCGCAATCCGACGCGCTGGCCAAGGCCTCGCCCTACTTGTTCAACACCCTGCCCACCACCGCCGACGAGGTGAGCGGCATGGTCCGCTACCTGCGCGCGCACGGCAAATCCACCGCGGCCGTATTGTATGAAAACGACGCCGCCGGCATCGGCGGGCGTGATGATTTCGTGCGGGAGTTCAAGGCCGCCGGCGGCAAGATCCTGGCGCAGGAACCCACCCAGTTCGGCCAGACCGATTTCCGCGCAGCCCTGCTGAAGCTGGCCGCGGCCAAGCCGCAGGTGCTGTTCGTGGTCACCACCGCCGGCCAGAAGCCGCTGGCCGATCAGCTGCACCAGATGAAGGCCGGCTGGCTGGTGGCCGGCACCACCTTCATGGAGGACCCGCCGACCATCGCCGATCCGAACTCGGCCGGGATCATCCACACCCAGGTGGTGGCCGACGCCAGCCCCGCGCTGATGGCCGCCTTCAAGAAGGACATGGGCGCGGACATGGGGTTCTTCTCCCGCCAGTACTACAACGCCACCCAGATCATGTTCACGCTGATCGGCTATCTCGAGCAGCATCACCGGCCGATCACCGGCACCAACCTGCGCGCCGCCCTGCTGCACATCAAGACCTTCCATGGGCTGGTGCCGATGACCTTCACCTCCAACACCGCGGTGGTGCCGATCGACATCAAGGAGATGATGGGCGGGTCGGAGAAGACGATCGCCGTCGCCACCGCCCACTGAGCCGACCCGCCGAGAGGGGCTCCCGAGCCGCCGCCCGATCATGCTGCTGCTGCAACTTCTTGCCAACGGCATCGTGACGGGCAGCGCGCTCGGCATCGTCGCCGTCAGTTTCGCCCTGATCTATTCCACCACCCGGGTCCTCCACGTCGCCCATGCCGGGGTCTTCACCCTGGGCGGCTACCTGGCCTGGAGCCTGGTCCGCGCCGGCGTGCCGGACCTGCTGGCGCTGGGCGGCGCGATGGCGGGCTGCGTCGTGCTCGGGGCGGCGATCCAGCAGTTTCTCTACGCCCCGCTGGAACGGCGCGGCGCGGCGCAGCTGGTGGTGCTGATCGCCTCGCTCGGCATGCTGGAGGTGATTCAGAACGTGTTGGCGGCCGTCTATTCGCCCGATATCCTGCAATTCCCGTCCGCCTGGGCGGGGCGTGTCTTCGGCCTGGGCGGGCTGCGGCTGACCGGGGCGCAGCTCGCCACCGTCGGGGTGGATTTCGCCGCTTTCGGCTGGGTGATGTGGTTCGCCCACGGCACCCTGCTCGGCAAGCGCATCCGCGCGGTGGCCGCCAACCCGTTCCTGGCCGAGATCACCCGGCTGGAGCCCCGGCGGGTGCATGTGCTGGTGATGGCGATCGCCTCCGCCCTGGTCTGCCTGCCCGGGGTGCTGGGGCCGCTGGATTACGGGCTGCAACCCTACGGCGGGGTGACCCCGCTGCTGACCGCCACCATCGCCATGATCGCCGGCGGCATCGGCAGCCTGGCCGGCGCCTTCTTCCTCGCCATCGCCATCGTGGTGCTGCAGAACCTCTCGCTGCTGGTGATGCCGGGCGAATGGAGCATCGGCGTCACCTTCGCCATCTTCATCGTGTTCATGCTCTTCCGCCCGCGCGGGCTGTTCGCTTCCGGCTGAGGGACCAGGATGGACTATCTCTACAGCTACCTGATCCTGTCCGAGATCTACGTGCTGCTCGGCCTGTCCACCAACCTGCTGGTGGGGGTGGTCGGCATCTTCTCGGTCTCGCAGGCGGCGGTGTTCGGGGTCGGCGCCTATATCGTCGGCGATTTCCTGCTGTCGGGCACGCTGTCCTTCCTGCCGGCGGTGGCGGTGGCGGCGGTCGCGTGCATCGCGCTCAACGTCCTCATCACCCTGCCCAGCCTGCGGGTGGCGGGGGATTATTTCGTGGTCACGTCGTTCGGCATCCAGCTGCTGGCCAGCGCGACCTTCACCAACTGGACCTGGGGCACCGGCGGCGCCAACGGGTTGCCGGGGGTGCCGCCGCCGGACCTGTTCGGGATGCAGATCGCTTCCACCCGCGGCATCCTGGCGGTCTCGACGGTCGCCGCGGTGCTGGGCTGCCTCGCCTTCTGGCTGATCCTGCGCGCTCCGTTCGGGCGGCTGCTGAAAGCGATCCGGGAGGACGAGCTGGCGGTGGCCGCCGCCGGCAAGGGGGTGCTGCGCGCCAAGGTCTCGGCCGCCGCGCTGGCCGGCGCCTTCGCCGGCGTGGCCGGCGGGGTCTATGCCACCTATCTCAGCTTCATCGATCCCACCTCCTTCGATCTCGATGCCTCGATCCTGCTGCTGACCATGGTGGTGGTGGGGGGCGCGCGGACCCTCTGGGGTTCGGTGCTGGGGCCGTTCCTGCTGCTGGCGCTGCCGCAGCTGTTGACCCTGATCGCCATCCCCACCACCTATGCCGCGACCATGCAGCAGCTGGTCTATGGCGCGCTGTTGATCGCCTTCGCCCTGTTTCGCCCGCAGGGGCTGTTGGGGGAGCGGCTGTGACGGACTACCTCCGCGTCGAGGCGGTCAACCACAGCTTCGGCGGGCTGCAAGCCCTGAATGATTGCGCCTTCACCATCCCCGCGGGGCGGATCACCTGCCTGGTCGGACCGAACGGGGCCGGCAAGACCACCATCTTCAACGTCATCACCGGCTTCCTGCGCCCCGATACCGGCGAGGTCCGATTTCGCGGCCGGGTCCTGACCGGCCTCTCCCCGCAGACCATCGTCCACGCCGGCGTCGCCCGCAGCTTCCAGAACCTGCGCCTGTTCCTCGACCTCACCGCCCTCGACAACGTGATGGTCGCGCTGCCGGGCGGGTTCGGGGAGGAACCGCTCGGGGCCCTGTTCCGCCCGTTCCACGCCGCGCGGACCGACCGCCGGCGCCGCGAAGCGGCCCGCGAGCGGCTTGCCCATGTGGGCCTCGCCGACCGCGCGGGGGAACGGGTCCGCAACATGTCCTATGGCGAGCAGAAGCTGCTGACCATCGCCCGGCTGCTGGCCACCGGAGCCGAATTGCTGCTGCTGGACGAACCCGCCTCCGGCCTCGCCGCCGGGGCGCTGGATCAGGTGATGGCGCTGCTGCGGCGGCTTCAGGACGAGGGCAAGACCCTGCTGGTGGTGGAGCACAACACGCGGGTGGTGCAGCAGATCGCCGATCACGTGCTGTTCCTGCACCAGGGGCATCTGATGGCCGAGGGCACGCCGGCGGCGATCATCGCCGACCCCGCCCTGGCCGAGATCTATTTCGGCGGTGCGCTGTGATCCTGGAACTGGCGGGGGTGGCGGCCGGCTACGGCGCCAAGACGGTGATCTCGGAGGTCTCGCTGGCGCTGGCGCCGGGGCAGATCCTGGCGCTGCTCGGCCATAACGGGGCCGGCAAGACCACCACCCTCAAGACCGCGATGGGCCTGATCCCGGCCCGCGCCGGGGAGGTGCGGTTCGACGGCGCCGCGATCACCCGCCTGCCGGTGGCCGAGCGGGTCGCGCGCGGGCTGCGCCTGCTGCCGGAAGGGCGCGGCATCTTCCCCGACCTGTCGGTGGCCGAGAATATCGACGTGGTCGCGGCCAGCCTGACCGGCAAGGGCGCGATGTTCGACCCGGCCTCGGTCTATCGGCTGCTGCCGGTGCTGGACGAACGCCGCGCCACCCGCGCCGGCAGCATGAGCGGCGGTCAGCAGCAGATGCTGGCTTTCGCGCTTGCGATCCTGGGCACGCCGCGCTGCCTGATGCTGGACGAACCCTCGATCGGGCTGGCGCCGAACCTGGTGGAGCGGCTGTTCGCGCAGGTGCGCGATGTCTGCCGCGCGCACGGGGTGGCCGCCGTGCTGGTGGAGCAGAACGTGGCCGCGGCGATGGCGCTGGCCGACCAGGTGGTCATCATGAACAACGGCAGGGTGGTGTTCGACGGCACGCCGGAGGCGGCGCGGGCGGCGAATGTCTGGCATTTCTTCTGACCGGGCCTGCCGCCGTCACAGCCTCCCCCGTCCCGCCTCCCCGAACGCCTCGCGCGGCGAGACCACCCCATGGGTGGCGATCGTCAGGATATCCCGCAGCCGGCCTTGCAGCGCCGATCCGTCCCGCACCATCTCGGTGCCGCAAAGGCCGCAGAGCCGCTCCACCGCCCGGCGCACCAGCTCCACCGCGAACGCCATCCCGGCCCGGTGCGCCGCCAGCCGCGCCGCCGGATCCGGCCCGGCCGCCTCGGCCTCCGCCGCCGCCCGACCCTGATGCAGCACCGCGCGCGCCGCCGCCACCTCGGCCGCCGCCCGGCCGAGCTCCACCTGCACGAACTCCGAGTCCGCGAGCGCCACCGTCCCGCGCGCGCGCCGGGTGCGCAGCACCGCCGTGGCCTC